>NZ_FWZU01000008.1 GCF_900177375.1 Desulfovibrio gilichinskyi
AACACAGACCTGTTCTGAATTTAATTAAGCTATCCTTAACTGAATAAGCATAGGATATAGGGCAGGGCGGACATGAATAAGCCGAGTCAGGTCCGCCCAATAAAAAAAGGCCGCAAATTTCATAATGAAATTTGCGGCCTTCTCGTATCAATTTTATTTTAACTATTAACTGTTCTGGAAAGTAAGTCCGTCGTCGTTTGCATCAATTGATACAGTCTGTTCCTCTTGCAACTTTCCGCTGATAATTTCTTTTGCCAGTGAAGGTTTTCTATAAAAAATTTAAAGGATTGGTGTTTGCAATTTGCCAAAATTTATCTTCACCAAGTGTTGATCTAAGGAAAAGAGATAATTTTTTCTCAGGAAAACCTTTCTGTGTGCTGAGGTAAAAGTCTGACCCGAAGAGAACTTTTGTTCTTAACTTTTCATTTTCAAGTAAGACTTTTAGTATCTTAGCGTTCTCTTTAAAGTTAAAAATAGAGTAGGATATATCTGTATAAAGATTCTCATATTCTCCTGACCCTATCATTGCCATTATTTTAGCCATCCAATTTGTATTTGCAGATGAGGTTAGACTAGGATTTTCCAGATAATCCTTCCAAGCGGCTTCACCTCCGAAATGAGCTAAACATATTTTTAGGTCTTTATATTTTTTTAAAATTGATTTGTAGTGATCAGGATTTGCATAGTTACTGCATTCTTCTTTGCCTAAATCACGGCTATGTACTGTGGCTGAGGCACAGTGTGCAATGATAGGAATGTTCTTTGTTTCTGCAAATTCATAAATAGGATTTAGTCTTTCATCATATGGAAAATATCCGAGTGGAGGATATAACTTAATTCCTTTGAATTGTTTTTTTTCAACTAAATCCTTAAGCATTGAAAGAACATCTGGACGGCGAGGATCAATTGCAGCGAAGGGGATAATTTGATTTGGAAAAGAATCTCGAAGTTTTGCTAATTCATCATGTTGTTGTTCAATTGATTTTGAAGGTTTCCCCGCTCCCATAAACTCCATATCCATCGGTAATATCACAAATTTAGTTTCTGGAGGGTAACATTCACGTACTTTCAGAAAAACTTGATGCTGAGTTTTTTCTCCTGCTGTAGATAAGAAAGTTGCATACCGGTCAAACAAATCCTTGTTTTTGTGCGGAATTGTTATTCGGAGAAGTGACTGCAAAATTTTCCTCACGAAAGAATTTTTTTGTAATAGCGTCAAATCTATACCGATAAATCGAGGTGGAACATGATCAATCGTGAAAGTGTGTAAGTGACAATTATAAATGATCATTTTACTCTCCATTTAGAAAAAATCTAATAATGATTTTTATAATAATCTAAGTATATGATTAATACAAGTGGAGTTGTTATAAAATGTGCAAGTTTCAGCGGAATATCTCTTTCAACAAAAAAAGGCCGCAAATTTCATAATGAAATTTGCGGCCTTCTCGTATCAATTTTATTTTAACTATTAACTGTTCTGGAAAGTAAGTCCGTCGTCGTTTGCATCAATTGATACAGTCTGTTCCTCTTGCAACTTTCCGCTGATAATTTCTTTTGCCAGCGGTGTTTCAAGGTGAAGTTGGAGATACCTGCGCAGAGGTCTTGCTCCGTAAACCGGATCATATGCGCCATGGGCGATAAACGTCTTGGCTCTTTCTGTTACTTCCAGAGACATCTTATGTTCAGCCAGACGAGCGCGAAGTCCGCCCAGTTGCAGGTCAACAATCTGTTTCAGATCCTTTTCAAGCAGAGGTTTGAATAGCACAGTTTCGTCAACTCTGTTCAGGAATTCCGGCCTGAAATGTCCGCGCAGGACATTCATAACACTGTCTCCGACTCCTGCTTTAAACTCACCTTCTTCGTCAATTCCTTCTAACAGCAAATGCGATCCAAGGTTAGAAGTCATAATGATCAAAGTATTTTTGCAGTCTACAGTTCTACCTTGACTGTCGGTAAGACGACCGTCATCAAGAATTTGCAGCAGAACGTTGAAAACATCCGGATGAGCTTTCTCCACTTCATCAAAAAGCACAACTGAATACGGTTTTCTTCTGATGGCTTCTGTCAGCTGACCGCCTTCATCGTAACCGATGTATCCCGGAGGAGCTCCGATGAGTCTGGCGACAGCATGTTTTTCCATGTACTCTGACATGTCTAGGCGTACAATGTTATCTTCAGTGTCAAACAGGGATTCCGCAAGGGCCTTACACAGTTCTGTTTTACCAACTCCGGTAGGACCGAGGAATATGAATGAGCCAATGGGGCGCGATGGATCTTTAAGTCCTGCACGCGCTCTGATTACCGCATCTGATACAGCGCGTACTGCTTCGTCCTGCCCGATAACTCTGGCATGCAGAATTTCTTCAAGTCGCAGCAGCTTTTCTCTTTCACCTTCAACCAGTCTGGTTACAGGAATACCTGTCCAGCGAGAGATTATTCCGGCTATGTCATCAGGGCCGACGAATTCTTTCAGCATGCGTGTTCTGGTCACAGAAGAATCGTCATCACTGCCTTGAATATCTTTTTCAATTGCTGCAAGTTTCTTATCCAGCTCTAATAGAACTGAATATTTAAGTTCAGCCGCCTTGTTGTAATCAAGATTTCTTTCAGCTTTTTCAATTTGAATCTTAGTCTGTTCGATTTGTGATTTAAGATCACGTACCGTGTCGATTGATGCTTTTTCTTTTTCCCACTGCTCAAGAAGCTCGGACTGGGTTATTTTAAGTTCAGTCAGAGAGTCTTCAAGCTTAGCAAGTCTGGTACGCGATCCGCTGTCTTCTTCACGTCTTAAAGCTTCACGTTCAATTTCAAATTGCAGAATCTGTCTATTGATTTTGTCAAGCTCATATGGCTGTGAATCAATTTCCGTCCTGATCATGGCTGCTGCTTCGTCAATCAGGTCAATGGCCTTATCCGGCAGCTGTCTGTCAGGCAAGTAACGGTGTGAAAGTGTTGCAGCCTCAATAAGAGCTGCGTCACTGATGCGCACGCCGTGATGAACCTCAAACCTTTCGCGGAGTCCGCGCAGGATTGATATGGTATCCTCAACAGAAGGTTCGTCCACCATGATAGTCTGAAAACGTCTTTCAAGCGCAGGATCTTTTTCAATATATTTACGATATTCATCCGTGGTCGTAGCGCCTATGCAGTGGAGTTCACCTCTGGCGAGCATCGGTTTCAGCAGGTTACCTGCGTCCATTGCGCCATCGCTTTTACCTGCACCGACTATGGTGTGGATTTCATCAATGAAGATGAGAATCCGGCCTTCGGATTCCTGAACTTCTTTTAATACTGCTTTGAGGCGTTCTTCAAATTCACCACGATATTTAGCCCCGGCAATAAGCGATCCCATGTCGAGCATAAAAACAGTTTTGTCTTTCAATCCTTCAGGTACATCCTGCTTGACGATACGCTGCGCCAATCCTTCAATAATCGCTGTTTTACCTACACCGGCCTCACCGATCAGAATAGGATTGTTCTTTGTGCGCCTCGAAAGAATGCGGACAACTCGTCTGATTTCAGAGTCACGTCCGATGACGGGGTCAAGTTTGCCTTTACGGGCTTCTTCAACAAGGTCGCGTCCGTATTTTTTAAGCGCGTCATAAGTGGCTTCAGGGTTGTCAGTTGTTACTCGCTGATTTCCTCTGATGGTTGTCATTGCTTCCAGAACCTTATCTTTAGTCAGGTTGAAGGATGCGTTGACTTTGCCTGCTCCGGTTGAACCGTGCTCGCCCATGATGGCCAGAAATAAATGTTCAACACTTACGAATTCGTCATGCATGCGTTTGGCAACTTGCTCTGCCTCAACCATTACACGGTTAAGCCGCTGAGTAACAAAGACCTGCCCGGGCTGTGCTCCGGGGCCGCTGACGCTCGGTAGTTTGTTGATTTCTTTTTGAACTGCCGCTTTATATGCAGCGGGGTCAATTCCGCTTTTCTGCAGAATTTTAGTGACAATGCCGTTTTCCTGTTCAACCAGCGTGAAGAGCAGGTGCTCAACTTCTATTTGCTGCTGGCCATTTGAAATGGCCAGAGATTGGGCTTCGGCAATTGCGTCGTTTGTTTTTTTTGTGAATTTATTCGGATCCATATAGAGTCTCCTTTCTATCAGGTATTGATGACTCGCAAAAAGATTCCAAACTCACTCATTTCGATCGAGATTAAATCCCGGTCTTACGTTGCCGGACGCATTTAAAAGTTCGTTGAATCAACGAACACTTCCGGTTTTTGAGGCAGGAGTCAGAATCCTGAATATGTAGCAAGTCAATTTTAACATTATTTAAAATTGCACAAATTAAATAAGTTTGCGCATTTCTTCAACTCGAGCTTCCAGTTGTTCAACTCTGTCCAGAAGGTCCACAATAATAGACCCTCCGGCTGCGGTAATTTCCAGATCCCGGCATAACCTTGAAAGTTTGCTGAGCCTGTAAAGATCCCGCGTTTCAAAAAGATATTGTCCATCACCGGTTGTAGCAGGGGAGACCCATTCAAGGCTGATAAGTTCCAGAACAGTTTCTTCTTCAAGCCCTGTCATTTCTACAATCTGCGCGAACAATAATCTGCGTGAGCGACTGGGAGGATTGGCCTCTGTTCTTTTCTTAATATCCATGGGCTAAATCTCCCTTAGAATGATCTCGGGCTGAATTTTGTTTTTTCAGATAATTCTTCCCAAAGTTTTTTTACTTCATCGGAATCTGCAACAGGCACTTGAATCATTATTCTGATGAACTGATCACCTTTCTTAGGTCCGGCTCCCAGTCCACGTCCTTTAACTCTCAGTTTTTTACCGCTTCCCATTCCTGCCGGAATATTCATTTCAATCATTCCGTCAAGAGTCGGGACTTTAGCTTTAACGCCAAGGGCTGCTTCCCAAGGAGCGAGCGGAAGATCCAAAATAATATTGTTTTCTTCCACCTTATAAAGAGCGTGCGGAGCTAATCTTATTTTCAGATAAAGATCACCGGAAGGACCATCTCCTGGGCCGGGTGCTCCCTGATTTGCCAGACGTATCTTTTGACCGTCTTTAATTCCGGCAGGTATATTCACGTCAAGATTTTTTGACTGAACCATTGGATGACCGCCGGGGCCGGTTGTACGTTCCTGAACTGAAATAGATTTTGATCCGCCTTTATATGCTTCTTCAAGTGTCAAAGTCAGAGCTGTTTCGGAATCAGCTCCTTTCTGGGGACGTTGCTGAAATCCGCCGCCGCCGAACCCCTGTGCTCCGCCGAATCCGCCGCGACCTCCGCCGGCTCCGCCGAAAATGGTTTCGAAGAAGTCACTGAAATCGCCGCCGGCGAATCCCTGTGCACCGCCGAACCCCTGTCCGCCGAAGTTCATATTTTCATGTCCCGGAGGTGGCTGAAAGTTCTGACCGTGTTCCCAGTCAGCACCGAACTGGTCATACATTTTACGCTTTTTGGGGTCTTTCAGGACTTCATAAGCTTCGTTTATTTCTTTAAACTTCGTTTCGGACTCTGGATTATCATGATTCAAGTCGGGATGATGCTTGCGCGCCAGCTTTTTGAATGCTTTTGATATTTCATCCTTAGAGGCGGAGCGCGAAACTCCCAGAAGTTTATAGTAGTCTTTATATTTTACACTCATCTCGTCAGTACTCCTTAAATATTTCGCCATCGTAGCAGAACGGCGTCACCATATCAAAGTATATCGCCATTAGATCAAGTCAAGCGTAATGATTGGATTTAGATTGTAGTTTAAACGAAAATTCCGGTAAATATACCCGGGAATATAGAATTTCCCTATGTTCAGGAGGAGAATTGATACAATGAAAAAATGCAATTAAAAATCATCCGGCAGTTCGTAGTCCTTTTTTGCATGGTCATAACAGTATTTGCAGCGATCTTTTTTGATGAAGAAGCGTACTAAAATTAAGCCTGTAACAAACCCTCCGATATGTGCTCCCCATGCAATTTGTTGTGTTCCGCCTGAAATCTGTTCTGCAAAACCGGAAAAGATTTGAAGGGCAAACCATATTCCCAAAAAAAGTCCGGCCGGAATTTTAAAAAAAAGCGGCACAATAATGATAGGGATGAGAGTTAAAACACGTCCGTGCGGGTAGAGAACGAAGTAGGCACCCATTATTCCAGCGACGGCTCCGGAAGCACCTATGATCGGTGCATTGGCAGACGGGGTGAGCAATATCTGCGTTGCAATGGCACTGAGTCCGCAGATTATATAAAAAGCTAAAAATCTTATATGGCCCATGGCATCTTCAATGTTATCAGCGAAAATCCAAAGCATCCACATGTTCAGTATTATGTGAATCCAGCCGCTGTGAAGGAACATGTAAGTGAAAAAGGGGAGCATTCCCGCAGATGGATAACCTGTCGCAACCGCCCATTCTGGACTCATATAGCGGGCAGGCACAACCCCTAATAAATGGAAAATTGCCAGTTTTGCGGGGGGGGCAAGGAACATCTCCATCAAAAAAGTTGTGATATTGGCCGTCATCAGTGCCCAAAGGACATAAGGGCTGATCAGGCAGGGAACATTATCTCGGATGGGTATCATTTCGTTGCCGAATATAAAAAATTCCCGCCGCAAAAGCGGCGGGAATTGTAGAGGGTTGGTTGATAGGTTTACTACGGGTCTTCACTCCCGAAACACTATACTAAACCTGATGCCGAAAGCGTGGTTGGACTAAGGTGAGAATTCTCGTATGTAAAATGGGCATTAAGCCCTAACGTATAATATATGTTCATTCTCTCGCTGCTGTCCTGACCAACGCTTCAGGTCTTAATTTAATAATAAGCCTAAAGGAGGCGAAGTCAAGAGATAGCAATTAAATTATTGGTCCTCTTCCTGCTTAAAGAGGGCTTCAAGAAATGCGTTAAACTTTTCAGCTTTTGTTTCACGTATTTTTGTTAAAACTGATAACGCTTTTTCTGTGCTTGATTTTAATGCTTCCAAATCTGAATCATTATTAATTATTGCTGTGCAGCAGTCCATTTTAGCTTTTTCATCCCACTGCCATGAGTCGAAAATAGCAAGAGTTTCAGCATTAAGATTACGCTTTTCTCTTAGTTCTCCAGTCCTTTTATCTACAGGGCATTGGATTCCGATAACAACATCAACCTGTTTTTGCGTATGCCAGCCAGCTTCTAAGAGCAGTGGTACTTCAGCAACAGCTATCGGTTTATTTGCGTTATCCTGAAAGAACTCATTTGCTTCGTGCTGAACAATCGGATGGACAATATTCATTATTTCGCGGCGGATATCACTGTCTTCACACATTGCGTTGAATATTTTCTTTTTATCAATATTTCCGGTTTCGGTTTCAGTAAACTGGTTGCCGAATCTCTGGCGGATCATTTCCCATCCGGCTCCGTCTTTATTATATGTGTCGGAAACTGATTTATCCGCACTGAATACTGGAATGCCGAGGTCTTCAAGAATTTTGAGCACGGTAGATTTTCCGCAGCACGGCATGCCGATAAGTCCGACACGCTGCACAGATTTGCTCAGCTCTTTCAGCAGGGTAATGAAATCGTCAGGAGGTGTCAGCTTGAAATTCAATTTTTCATCTGTTTCAGGATGATTAAAAGAAAGACTGTACGCATGAAGCATCTGGCGTGAAGCAAGTTCAGAAAGAGGTTTGCCCTTAGCTACCCATTTTGCGTGCTGCTGTGGTCCGTAAACCTGATCACCTACAAGAGGGTGACCGATATGCGCCATATGAACTCTGATCTGGTGAGTTCTTCCGGTGTAAATTTTGACTTTTACAAGGCTGGCCCGTTGTGACGGATCCGTCCAGAGAATTTCATAGCTCGAGCGGGCATCTCTGCCGCCTTTTAACACCACAGCCATTTTGGTTTTATGAATAGGGTGTCTGCCGATAGGCATGTTTATATCAGCAAAATCTTTTTCCGGGACTCCGTGAACAATTGCAAGATAGGTTTTAGATACTTCCCGTTCTGCAAAAGATGCGGAAAGAGCAAGTCTGTCATGTTCATTTAAGGCAACAGCAATAAGTCCTGATGTAAACTTATCAAGTCTATGCACAATACCCGGACGCCATTCATTCATGCCTTGAATTTCAGGAAAATGATGAATAAGGCGATGCACTAGCGTTTCTGTCGGGCAGCTCGGGGCAGGGTGAGTTGTCAGTCCTGCAGGTTTGTTGATGACCACAACACGCCCATCATTAAATATAATATCCAGAGGCTTATCTTCCGGTACCAGAGAATTGTCTTCAAGCTCACCTTTAAGGGTAAGCTTTTCGGTTCCAATTATTTTGTAATTGGGTTTTGTGCACAATACTCCGTCAACTTCGGCAAGACCTGCCTTAATCCAGTCTTTTGCTTTTCCTCTGGAAATACCTTCATTTTCAAGTTCTGTTCCCCAGAATTTGTCCAGTCTGGTGTTGCGGTCTGAGTACTGAGCTTCTCTTGCCCAGATTTCAGAAAAATCATTTTCATCAACGCTATCATTATTATTCATACAATTTTCCGATTATTTGTTATAGTTTGCCAAAAATTCATTCTAATTAATATTGGTTATTTTAAGTATTGCCAAGTGCTGATGACTTTATCTCAAAAATAATTTAAATATTTCTTGACCGAGAAGTGCGTGGAATATAGAAACACGAAGTTTTGACTTTAAGAAATTTAATAACACGTAACATTGAGATCAAGGAGGCCACCGTGGCGGTTCATGTGGTAGACCATCCTCTGGTAAGACACAAGCTTGGAATTCTCCGGGAAGCGGGCATCAGTACTAGTCGTTTCCGGGATTTGGCTCTTGAGATTTCAAGACTCCTCACCTACGAGGCGACTAAAGACCTTGTCACCGAGCATAAGACTATTGAAGGCTGGGCCGGAAAAGTTGAAGTCGAGATGATTAAAGGTAAAAAAATCACAGTAGTTCCTATCCTCAGAGCCGGACTCGGCATGATGGATGGTGTGCTTGATATGGTTCCGGGAGCACGAGTCAGTGTAGTCGGTTTTTATCGGGATGAAGAAACTTTGCAGCCTGTAGAATATTACGTCAAGCTTGCAAAGAACATTGATGAGCGTAGCGCGCTTATTCTCGACCCTATGCTCGCAACAGGCGGGACATTGCTTGCAACAATTGAACTTCTTAAGAAGTCAGGATGTACCGATATTAAAGGTCTTTTCCTTGTTGCAGCTCCTGAAGGGATTGAAAGAGTTGTCGCCGCTCATCCTGACGTAGATATTTATACTGCATCTATAGACGAAAAGTTAAATGATGCAGGATATATCCTCCCAGGCTTAGGCGATGCGGGAGATAAAATTTTCGGCACCAAATAAGGTGCCTTTTTTTTGTCACATTTTTAGGGGGATAAAAGATGAGTATTTCAAGTACCGAGTATAATTTTAGAGCCAGAGATATAATTCTCGGCGCACAGATGTTGTTTGTAGCTTTCGGAGCTTTGGTTCTGGTTCCGCTTCTGACGGGACTTAATCCGAACGTAGCCCTGTTTACAGCAGGACTTGGAACTCTTGTTTTCCAGTTGGTAACCGGCGGAAAAGTTCCGATTTTTCTAGCTTCCTCCTTTGCTTTTATTGCTCCTATTATTTACGGAGTTCAAACTTGGGGGATTCCTTCAACACTCTGTGGTCTGGCTGCGGCCGGTGGTTTCTATGTTATTCTCAGCCTGCTCATCAGCTGGCGCGGAACAGATGTTCTGAGAAGAATACTTCCCCCGATTGTAACAGGTCCTGTCATTATGGTTATCGGTTTGATTCTCGCTCCGGTTGCTGTCTTTATGGCAACTGGTAAAACCGGTACCGGATCAGCTGTTTTGTATCCTGAAAAAACAGCACTGACTCTTTCAATGATATCTCTCAGTGTAACTGTCGTAGTTTCCATTTTCGGTAAAGGCTGGCTTAAACTTATTCCTATCCTGAGTGGTATTGTTGCAGGATATTGCGCAAGTATTTTCATGGGACTTGTCGACTTCAGCTCTGTCGCAGCAGCCCCTTGGTTTGCGATGCCTGCATTTACGTTCCCGACATGGAATCTTGACGCAATATTATTTATCGTTCCGGTAGCAATTGCTCCTGCAATTGAACATTTCGGCGATATCCTTGCTATCGGTTCAGTTTCCGGTAAGGATTATGTAAAAGATCCCGGTATCCACAGAACAATGATGGGTGACGGTCTTGCAACGTCACTGGCTGCATTCCTTGGCGGACCTCCTAATACAACCTATTCTGAGGTAACAGGAGCGGTTGCTTTGATTAAAGTCTTCAACCCTGCTATTATGACATGGGCTGCTATTGTTGCAATCGCTTTGGCATTTGTCGGCAAAGTCGGCGCTTTTTTACAGACTATTCCTTCGCCTGTAATGGGTGGTATTATGGTTCTGCTTTTCGGAGCAATCATGGTTGTCGGTATGAACACTCTTGTTCGTGCAGGGGATGACTTGATGGAAGCCCGCAATCTTGCAATTGTCGCACTTATTGTTATCTTCGGTGTAGGCGGCATGTCCGTGCCTACTCCTTTCAGTGATCAGTTCAGACTCGGCGGTATCGGACTGGCAGGAATTCTCGGTGTTTTCCTGAATCTGATTCTTCCTAGAGGTAAGAAAGAAGCCTAGATATATACCGGATTATTCCGGTAAGAATTCAGGCCGAATTTAGATAATATCAGACGCTCGGACATCTTCTGAAACAGAAGGGTTCGAGCGTTTTTTTGGGAGATCCATATGGAATCAAGTTTTAGCTATCCGGAACTTATGTCGCTGGTTGGTGAGCGTAAAATAGCGGTCGCTGTCAGCGGCGGGGCAGACAGTTTGCTGTCCATGGTACTTCTTAAAGAATTCGGCGCAGATGTGATTGCTGTTCACGGGTGTTTTCTGGGAAGTGAAAAGTCCAAGACGGCTGTCGCAGGTCTTGAAGTACGGTGCGCTGAACTCGGAATAGATCTTCATGTTTTTGATTTTAAGGCTGAATTTGATAAAATGGTGATTGACCCGTTTGTTAAGGCTTATCTTGACGGGAATACCCCTAATCCTTGTGCGCAGTGTAATCCGCAAATTAAGTTCGGTGTTTTGTATGAAGCTGTTCGTAAATTGGGAGCAGAACTTTTAAGCACCGGACATTACGTGCGCATTGCAGACCATGCAGAATATGGCAGGATGATAGCGCGCGGGGCGGAAATCGGTAAAGATCAGAGTTATTTTTTATCGTTAGTTCCCAAAGAAAAAGTTTTAAACGCGGTGTTTCCTCTTGGAAATCACAGCAAGAGTGAAACTTATTCCGAACTGGAAAGACGCGGTCTTAGAATTCCGCTTCCAACCGAAAGTCAGGAAATATGCTTTGTTCCGGATGACGATTATCGGCAGTTTCTAATGGAGCGTAATATAAAATTGCCCGGTCCCGGAAATGTAGTGCTTTCAACCGGAGAAAAGTTAGGACGCCACCAAGGTTTGTGGCGGTATACTCATGGCCAGCGCAAAGGGCTCGGAATTGCTTGGAAGGAGCCGATTTATGTAATAGAAAAGGATTTAGAGCGGAATTTACTTGTTTTAGGGACTAAAGAAGAACTCGGCGCATCTGGTTGTGTTGCTGAGAAAGTGAATTTTCTGGTGGATTTTGAAAAATGGCCTGAAACTGTGCATATTCAAACTCGCTATCGGCAGAGGTCCATGTCTGCTAAAGTACGACTTGATGGTGACAACCTTGTTTTTGAATTTGTTGAGCAGCATTCAATGCCGACTCCAGGTCAGATTGTCGCAGCATATACTGAAGACGGAGCTGTTCTCGGGGGCGGCATAATCCGTAACGCGCTTTAGAAAAGGGAAAAATTATGGAAAGATGTGAATGGGCAAATACAGGTGAGCTTGAAATAAAATATCATGATGAACAGTGGGGCGTGCCTGTCCATGATGATAGGCTCCTTTTTGAAATGCTGATCCTTGAAGGTGCTCAGGCCGGGCTCAGCTGGTCCACTATCCTTAAAAAGCGCGAAGGTTACGTAAAGGCTTTTGATAATTTTGATGCAGAGAAAATTTCGAAATATTCAGACGTAAAAATCGCGGAATTAATGAGTAATGCCGGAATCGTTAGAAATAAACTGAAAATTAATGGAGCAATCACAAACGCAAAGATATTTCTTGAAATACAGAAAGAGTATGGATCCTTTGACAGATATATTTGGTCTTTTGTGGATGGTCATTCTATAAACAATAAATGGGCTGTTTTATCTGATGTTCCTGCAAGTTCTACAGAATCAGATGAAATGAGCAAAAGTTTGAAGAAAAAAGGGTTTAAATTTGTCGGCTCTACGATTTGTTACGCATATATGCAGGCAGTCGGGATGGTTAACGATCATCTGATTTCCTGTTTCAGACATTCCGAAGTGAAGAAGCTGCAAAATTAATTTTAACCGAAGGGTCAGCACCCGGGTAACTGGTTTAAAAATAAAAGAGAAAGAGCTTAACCTTTATTTGTTCTGATCTAGTTGACCTTGTTAAATATGCTGGCTATGTATAGCTCAGTTTTGTATAACTCCGTCTTATATTTGATGGTTCATATTAACTTAAATACAAGGTAGAAAACATGCGTCAGCCTTCCGTTGGGGTCAGTCTTGAAGGATTGCCATATATATTTTTAAGTGCGTTCACCACCGTTTGTTTTGCAATTTTAGGTTGGTGGATTGCCACTCTTGTAATGTTGGGACTTACCGCTTTTATCGGTCATTTTTTTCGTGATCCGGAAAGAGTCGCTCCTGAAGATATTGATGCGGTGGTTTCTCCTGCTGACGGAAAAGTTATTAAAGTTGAATACGCTCCGGACCCTCTTACCGGAGAGCTTCGTCAGTCGATCTGTATTTTTATGAATGTTTTTAATGTTCATGTTAACCGCATGCCTGTTTCCGGAAAAATTGAGCGGATCAGGTATATCCCCGGTAAGTATTTCAACGCATCATTTGATAAAGCTAGTACTGATAATGAACGCAATGTCGTTGAAATAATTGGTAAAGGTAATCAGAGATTTACTATGGTGCAGATTGCCGGACTTATCGCCAGAAGAATTGTCTGCTGGGCTGAAAAGATGGATAAACTTAAACGAGGCGATCGTTTCGGTCTGATTAAGTTCGGTTCGCGGGTTGACCTTTACTTGCCTGAGGGGTATGAACCTTCCATACAAGTTGGTGACAAGGTCATCGCTGGTGAAACAGCTCTTGCTCACAAGGTTTAATTAACAGTTAATAAAGTTTGGAAATTTAATATATTTATAAGTGATTATTATGGCTAAGGAAAAAAGAATACCTAAACACAAGGCAGTATATATTCTGCCGAACATGCTGACCATAGCGAGCCTCTTTTGCGGCTTTCTGGGGATGACATGGGCTGTGGAAGGTAAATTTGAACTTTGTGCAGTTTCTATCTTGGTCAGCTGTCTTTTTGATGGTCTTGATGGTAAAGTTGCTAGGTTGACCGGGACAAGCAGTGAATTCGGTGTACAGCTCGATTCTCTCGCTGATTTGGTTGCTTTCGGTGTTACTCCTGCTTTCATGGCCTATGAATGGCAGCTTCATAATTTCGGCAGACTGGGACTCTTGGCATCATTCTTAATGATCGCCTGCGGAGCTCTCAGACTTGCCCGTTTCAATGTTCAAGCCGGAACCACTTCTAAAGCTCATTTTATCGGATTGCCTATCCCTGCTGCGGGTTGTACTTTGGCAACTTTGATCCTTTTTGCTCCTTTCATGCCTACGGCTTTAGCTAATGCTGTTCTTCCTGTTGGAACTCTGATTCTTGTTTATATCGTGTCTTTCCTGATGGTAAGTTCTGTCCGCTACAATTCTTTTAAAGAAGCAGGCGTTTTCAAAGCTCATCCATTCAGCTCTATGGTAACTGTCATTGCTTTGTTTGTGATGGTTGCATCTCAGCCCAAGTTCTTGGGATTCATTATTTTCGCTTGTTATATTATTTCCGGTCCTATCTACACTATTTTCTTCCTATCACGCAGAAGCTCTAAGCTACTACTAAGAAAGTCCTCCAAAGATTTGTCATAGCCTCGGTTCACACCAGCTAGTAAAACATAAAATCTTTTGGGGGACGGTAAATCTTAGTCTCCCAAAGTGTTCTATAGCTATATCCAGTGAAATTTTGAAATAATCTGCCTAACGGCTTTATTTTACAGGCAGACAGGAGAATAAAAATGTCCGAAAAAGTATATATTTTTGATACGACCTTACGTGATGGTGAACAGTCCCCCGGCGCAACCATGAATATCAACGAAAAAATTACCATGGCCCGTCAGCTGGAAATGCTTGGAGTTGATATTATTGAAGCAGGTTTTCCTGCTGCAAGTCAGGGCGATTTTGAAGCTGTTAAAGAGATAGCTCAGTCGGTAGATAAAATTCAGGTTGCCGGACTTTGCAGGGCTCTTATCTCTGATATCGACCGTGCTTACGAAGCTGTGAAATATGCTAAAAATCCCCGCATCCATACCTTTATTGCCACATCAGATATTCACATGAAGCATAAGTTCAACAAAGAACCTGCTGAAATATTAGAAATGGCTAAGAAGGCAGTACGTCATGCTGTTTCACTGACTCCTAACGTTGAATTTTCTGCTGAAGATGCTTCCCGTTCACGCTGGGAATTTTTGGCAGAGATTGTTGAAGCTGTTATTAATGAAGGCGCAACAACAATCAACATTCCAGATACAGTCGGTTACGCACAGCCGGAAGAATTCGGCAGATTAATCGCTTATTTGCTGAAAACTGTCCCGAACAGTCATAAGGCTGTTTTCAGCGTTCATTGTCATAATGATCTCGGCCTTGCGACTGCAAATACTCTGGCCGCAATTAAAGCCGGAGCCAGACAGGCAGAAGTCACTCTTTCCGGTATCGGTGAACGTGCAGGTAATGCCTCGCTTGAAGAAGTTGTTATGGGGCTGCACACCCGCAAAGATTATTATGATATCGAAACTTCCATTGTAACAGAGCAGTTGTTTCCGGCATGCCGCAGACTTGCAAGTACAATCGGACAGCCTATTTCGCCTTACAAAGCAATTGTCGGTGCTAACGCTTTTGCTCATGAGTCGGGAATTCATCAGGACGGAATGCTTAAGAATCGCCAGACTTATGAAATTATGACTCCTGAATCCATAGGCAAAAAAGGCACTTCTATTGTGCTTGGCAAACATTCCGGCAGAAACGCCTTGGGATCAAAGCTTCGCGAGATGGGTTATGAATTAAATGATGATCAGATTGCAGAAGTCTTTAAAGCTATTAAAATTTTAGCTGATAAGAAAGAACAGATTTTTGATGAGGACGTTGAAGCTCTTGTTTTGGAAAAAGCCTACCGCATTCATGACCTGTTCAGGGTTAAAGATTTGTCGGTTTTTTCAGGAACTTCGGGTGTTTCTCCTCACGCTGCTGTTGTTCTGGAAGATTTCAGAAAAGATAAGGATAATCCGGTAGAAATTCGAGAAGTCGGTTTCGGTGAAGGGCCAATCAATGCAGTTTTTTCAACTATCAATAAATTGGTAGGCGGAAACCCCAAACTGGAACTTTATTCTGTAAACGCAGTTACTGGCGGCGCAGACGCACAGGGTGCGGTTATGGTCCATATTGTTGATGACGGTATAAAATCTATTGGTCGAGGCTCTGACGAAGATATTATAGTTGCCAGCGCTAAAGCTTATATAAATGCCATAAACAGAGTTGAACGCATGAAACAGGAGAAGCACAATGCCTAAAACATTAGCGGAAAAAATTTTACAAGCTCATACTGATGAAGTTGTTAAAGAAGTCGGACAGATTGTACGTTGCAAAGTCTCTTTAGTCCTTGCAAATGACATTACTGCTCCTCTTGCAATTAAATCTTTCAGAGCAATGGGCGCAAAAGAAGTTTTTAATAAAGACAAAGTTGCCCTCGTCTGTGACCATTTCACACCGAATAAAGACATTGATTCTGCAGAGCAGGTTAAAGTTGTCCGTGAATTCGCACACGAAAAAAATATTACTCATTATTATGAAGGCGGAGACTGCGGCGTAGAACACGCACTTTTGCCGGAGCTCGGCCTTGTCGGTCCTGCTGACATCGTAATCGGTGCAGACAGTCATACCTGTACTTACGGCGGCCTCGGTGCTTTTGCTACCGGTATGGGCTCAACTGATATTGCCGGAGCTATGGCTCTTGGTGAAACATGGTTCAAAGTTCCGCCTTCCGTTAAGGTTGAAATTGAAGGAACTCCCGGCAAATATGTCGGCGCAAAGGATTATATCCTGCGTCTTATCGGTGAAATCGGTGTTTCTGGAGCTCTCTATAAAGCTCTTGAATTCAGCGGTTCAGCTGTAAATAATCTTTCTGTTGAAGGTCGCATGACCATTGCAAACATGGCAATTGAAGCCGGCGGTAAAGTCGGTCTGTTCCCTGTTGATGCAAAAACTCTTGAATATTGCGTTGCTGCCGGAAGAACCGGAGATTCACTCCTTTCCGCTGACGCAGGCGCAGTATACGAAAGAATCGTAAAAATGGATGTGACAGGCATGAAACCTCAGATTGCATGTCCTCATCTGCCTGAAAATGTTAAGCCTGTTGATGAAGTTAAAAACATGAAGATTAATCAGGCTGTTATCGGTTCCTGCACAAACGGTCGTATCTCCGACCTTAGAGAAGCTGCTGCAATCCTTAAAGGACGTAAAGCTGATAAGAATGTAAGATTGATCATTCTTCCCGCTACTCCTTCTATCTGGAAACAGGCTCTTAAAGAAGGATTGCTCGAAATATTCATGGATGCCGGCGCAATTGTCGGACCTGCAACCTGTGGTCCCTGCCTCGGCGGTCACATGGGAATCCTCGCAGGCGGTGAAAGAGTAATTGCAACAACAAACCGTAACTTCAAGGGCCGTATGGGAAGCTTGCAGAGTGAAGTATTCCTTTCCAACCCTGCTGTTGCTGCTGCAAGTGCTATTGCCGGTGAAATCATCGATCCTTCAGCTTTGTAGAAGTTTCACTAATAAATTTGATTTAATTAAATCCTAATCCCAAGGAGAATAAATATGACTATCACAGGTACAGCGCATAGAGTCGGAGCACATATTGATACCGACGCAATCATCCCTGCACGTTTTCTTGTTACTACCGACGCCGCAGAACTCGGCGCAAACTGCATGGAAGGACTTGAAGCAGGCTGGATTAAACGCGTTAAAAAGAATGATATCATGGTAGCCGATGAAAACTTCGGTTGCGGATCATCTCGCGAACATGCTCCGATTTCCCTTTTAGGAGCAGGTATTCCAGTTGTTGTTGCAAAAAGTTTTGCCCGTATTTTTTATCGCAACGGATTTAACATGGGTCTCATCCTGCTTGAAGTCGGTGACGATTTTAAAAAGCTCGGTGACGGCGATCAGCTTGAAGTTGATGCTGAAAAAGGAACAATCAAGAATATCACAACCGGTGAAACAATCACATGTGCTCCTGTTCCTCCATTCATGAAAGAAATTCTGGATGCCGGCGGACTTGTTGATTACGTTAAAAAACGCATGGGTAATTAATTCGCTGAGAGTCAGGCGTGAAATATTTTCCATGTGGATAGATATTTTCAGCTTCTCTGTTTAATTCAGCGGCTAAAACCTTCACTAAGTAGTGAAGATAGATGAATAAGGATAAGACGATGAAAATATGTGTTATGCCCGGTGACGGAATCGGGCCTGAGATAATGGCTCAGGGAATAAAAGTTCTTGAAGTTATCGGTGAAAAATTCGGTCATACATTTGATGTTACTGAAGCTCTTATCGGCGGTATTGCTATTGATAAGACCGGAGTTCCTCTTCCTGATGCAACAGTTAAAGCCTGCAAAGAAGCTGACGCCGTTATGCTCGGTGCTGTCGGCGGACCTCAGTGGGATACCATTGATCCGGCTATCAGACCTGAACGCGGACTTCTCGGAATCCGTAAAGAACTTTCTCTGTTCGCAAACCTTCGTCCTGCAGCTCTTTTTCCACAGCTCAAGAAAGCATGTTTTCTGCGTTCTGACATCGTTGAAAAAGGTATAGACGTAATGGTTGTCCGTGAACTTACCGGTGGAATTTATTTCGGCGAACCTCGCGGCACCGGCGTTGAAAACGGTGAACGTATCGGCTTCAACACCATGGTTTACCGTGAGCACGAAATCAGACGTATCGCTAAGTTGGCTTTTGAAGCTGCACGAAAACGCAGCAAACGTCTCTGTTCAGTTGATAAAGCAAACGTACTTGATGTTTCCCGCGTATGGCGCGAGATTGTTATCGAAGTATCCGCTGATTATCCTGATGTAGAACTCAGCCACATGTATGTCGACAACGCTGCTATGCAGCTTGTTCGCGATCCTTCACAGTTTGATGTAATCGTAACAGGCAACCTGTTCGGCGATATCCTTTCTGACGAAGCGGCTGTTATTACCGGTTCAATCGGTATGCTTCCTTCCGCTTCTCTTGGTGAAGGCAATCCTGGTTTGTTTGAACCTATTCACGGATCTGCTCCTGACATTGCAGGACAGGATAAAGCTAATCCTCTTGCAACAATTCTTTCTGTTGCCATGATGCTGCGTTATTCTTTTGATATGGCTGCTGAAGCAACATGTATCGAAGAAGCTGTTGCTAAAACCCTCAGTCAGGGACTTCGCACAGGCGATATCATGGACGAGGGCGGTACCCTTGTCGGTTGTGTTGAAATGGGTCAGGCTGTTATCAAAAATCTTCAGTAGAGATTGTTGATAAAGATAAGTTTATTAAAACCGCATGCTTATTTAAAGCATGCGGTTTTAATTTTTTGATAGAATAATTTGCCGCCGGAGGCATATTTAAATGGCTGTTGACAGTCCTGCAAAACTTCATCCTTTTGAAGAACGTCCTAATAAGACACTTCTTTTTTTATCCATACCTGTTCTGTTTTCAATGATAGCAGAGCCTGTTACTGGACTGGTTGATACTGCCTTTGTTGCAAAAATCGGCGCAGAATCTCTGGCCTCTCTGGGCATCGGGACAATGATATTTTCGTCAATTTTCTGGGTGTTCGGATTTTTAGGAGTCGGAACACAGACCGAGGTTTCACATGCTCTCGGTAAAGGGGATATGGAAAGAGCTTCTTCCCTTTGCTGGCTTGCAGTGGCAATTTCAATAGTTTTGGGAATAGTTTTAGCCGTATGTCTATTGCCGCTTCTCGGTTATATTTCGAACATTATGGGCGCGGACGGTGATGTTCAGATCCTTGCCGTTGATTATATGAAATACAGGTTGATAGGAGCACCGGCTGTTCTGGTTACGCTTTCCTGCTTCGGGTCACTGCGCGGCTATCAGGATATGCGGACCCAATTGTATGTTGCTGTCGGTATGAATTTAATTAACGTGTTTCTGGATTGGGGTCTTGTTTTCGGCCATGGGCCGTTTCCACAGCTCGGTGTCGGGGGAGCAGCACTGGCGAGTTCCATAAGTCAGTGGATTGGAGCATTCTGGGCAGTCTCTGTTGTTAAAAAGAATTACGGTTTTAATTTAGGTTTCAGCCTAAGTGATGCCAGAAGACTTTTTTCGATAGGCGGAGATATGTTTATCCGTTCAGGAGGAGTATGTTTATTTTTGCTTCTGTGTACCAGATTTGCAACCAAAGCCGGAGCTGATTCCGGCGCAGCGCATCAGGCTATCCGCCAGTTTTTTGTTTCCTTAGCACTTTTCCTCGATGCGTTTGCTATCAGCGGTCAGTCTTTAGTCGGGTATTTTATGGGTAGTGCAAACAGAGTGCTGGCGCGAAAAGTTGCAGTTTTGGTCTGCCAGTGGAGTTTCTGTACTGGAATTTTTCTTACACTAGCAATGTATTTCGGTCAGGAGCCCGTCAGTTGGCTGCTTGTACCGCCTGAAGCTGCTGCCGTTTTCGGACCGGCATGGCTTGCGGTTACTTTTCTGCAACCAGTTAATGCTCTTTCTTTTGCAACGGATGGAATTCACTTAGGGACCGGAGATTTTCATTATCTTAGAAATGCTATGCTGATTGCTGTAGGTATAAGCTCCGGACTGTTGCTTGTCGTAGACTATTATAAACCTGAGCACATGTTGTTATGGATATGGATAATTGCCGGAATCTGGACTTCAATCAGAGCAATATTGGGGATGATCAGAATTTGGCCGGGAATAGGACAAGCTCCTTTATCTCTTTCAAATTAATTAATTAAATTATTTGTCTTCAATTGCAATTCAAGTCTATGCTGAATTTTAAAAAAAGTATTACCCGGAAAACATTTTTCTTCGTGATTGACAGCAAAGGCTAAGCAGAATATCAGTTTTTCTCTTGTGGTGCTCGAAAGAGCTTAAAAGGGAATCCCGTTAAATTCGGGAACGGACCCGCCGCCGTAAGTCCTGTGAAGTTGACCCCCGTGTATGGTTTAAGCCGTACTAGCGTGCCACTGAAATTTATTTCGGGAAGGCCGGGTGAGATGGGATGAGTCGGAAGACCTGCCAAAGAATAACTTGTGCTCAGTTTTGACAGATAACGGGGCTTTTATCTGACAAAAATCCTTATGGTTGCATGTACTATATATGTAACTGTAGGGGCTGTATTAATTCAAGCCCCCAAATTCAAGGAGACTGTTATGCAGTGTCGTTTTGGGGTTCAACAAAAAGCTGTTTTTGCTTTTATCATTCTTTGTTTTCTTCTCATCCCTTCACTTGCTCTAGCCGGACACGGCGATTCCAAACCTGTTAAAAAGGGTATCCTTCTTGCGGCCTTCGGTTCAAGCATGGATCAGGCGCAGGTTTCATTTGATAACATCGACAAGGCTGTCAAAAAAGCATTTCCCGGTGTACCTGTCCGCTGGGCCTTCTCATCTTCTATAATCAGACATATTCTGGCAAAAGAAGGCCGCATCGTTGATTCTCCTGTCACAGCTCTAGCTAAGATGATGGATGACGGTTTTACGCATGTTGCCGTTCAGTCGTTGCATACTATCCCCGGAGAAGAATTTTCCGGTATTAGTGAAACAGCTATGAAGTTTGAAGGTATGCCTAAGGGAATGGTTAAGATTGCCGTTGGTAAACCTTTACTTTATTCAAACGAAGATATGGATAGAACTGTTAAAGCTATCATTGCCAGTATTCCAAAAGATCGCAAACCTAAAGATGCTGTAGTGCTGATGGGGCACGGAACACCTGACAGTGCTAATATTTATTATCCCGGTTCACAGTATTATTTTACCAAGGCCGATCCTAAAATTCTTGTAGGTACGGTTGAAGGGACTCCTTCTCTTGATGACGTGATGGCTAAGCTTGCAAAAATGAAAGCAAAGAAAGTTTATCTCATTCCGTATATGTCTGTTGCAGGTGACCATGCCCGTAATGATATGGCCGGAGAAGATGCAGACTCTTGGAAATCTATTTTGACCAAAGCCGGATATAAATGCGTGCCGGTCCTTAAAGGTTCAGCTGAATATCCTCAGGTTGTGGATATCTGGGTTGATCATCTTAAAACCGCATTCAACAGTCTTGATCATTAAACCGATTTAATTCAGGAGGCGGTAAGATATGGAAACAATGGAAAAAAGAAGGAGCAGAGCTGTTGCTGTGCTTTTATTTCTTGTTCCTGTTTCTGTATTTGCCGCCTGTTTGTTCGGTGCATACGAGACTTCTGCTGCGCAGGTTTTTAATGTTTTTAAAAACGTTATCTTAGGCGGAGCGGAAGGTTCAAAATCATCTTTATCATTTATTATAACTGATCTTCGGCTCAGCAGAGTTTGTCTATCTTTCCTTGTTGGGATGTCGCTTGCTGTTGCCGGAACCGTTTATCAGGGGATTTTGCGAAATCCTCTGGCTGATCCGTTTACGTTGGGAATCAGCAGCGGTGCGGCTTTCGGAGCCAGTCTTGCGATATTCTCCGGTTCAACCGTGCTTGGCGCTGGTTTGTGGCTGAAGTTCGGTTCGCTTTTTCTCCCTCTTGCCGCTCTTGCCGGAGCTATGGCTGCCCTTGGCGCAGTGCTTATGCTCGGCAGAATCGGCGGAACTCTTAGGCGCGAAACTATGGTACTGGCAGGAATTGTCGTAGCGACTTTTCTTTCTGCGTTGATATCATTGCTAAAATCACTGGATGAAGACTCTGTTACAAGCATTGTTTTCTGGATAATGGGAAGTTTTCAGGGCCGTGGGTGGGAGCATGTAACACTGTTTCTGCCATACTTTATTGCCGGGATGATTCCCATAATTTATTATTCACGTGAACTTGATATATTGTCACTAGGTGAAACTCAGGCCCGCCATCTTGGTATGGATGTATCAAGAGTGCGGCTGTTTTTGCTTGTCGGATCGGGGCTGTTAACCGGTGCGGCTGTAGCTGTTTCCGGAATCATCGGATTTGTGGGGCTTATTGTTCCTCATCTGGTGCGGATGTTTCAAGGTGCTGAACATCGGCCTTTGTTACTGTCATCCTCGTTGCTTGGCGGATTGCTTCTGGTCTGGTCCGACGTGATTGCCCGTTCATTACTCCCCGGCGGGGAAGAACTCCCGGTCGGAGTCGTAACGGCTTTGCTCGGCGGTCCTTTCTTCTGCATTGTTTTACGGGGCGGCTTCAAGGGAGCACGTTCATGATTACCGTTCAGAATCTTTCTGCCGGATATGGAAAGCGGGAAGTTCTTCAAGGTATGAATTTAAGCTTTCCAGCCGGATCAATGACTGCTGTGCTCGGTCCTAACGGAAGCGGCAAAACTACTCTAGTTTCATCTCTTTCAGGAGTGTTATGTCCGATTTCGGGAAAAGTTGAGATTGCCGGGAAAAATGTACGTGATTATCGTCCCCGTGAGCTTGCAGGGATAATGGCAGTTCTGCCGCAGAAGGTTGAACCTGCATTTGGTTTAACGGTTAAGTCCATGGTTATGATGGGCCGATATGCGCACGGTTCGGGCTTTTTCGGTTATGATAGTGAAGACGAAGATATCTGCGGTGAAGCCATAAGAATGATAGGTATCAATCATTTGATTGATCGGCCCGTGTCTGAGCTTTCAGGCGGGGAATTTCAACGGGTTTTGATGGCTCGCACTGTATCGCAGCAGGCAAAAATAATGGTCCTTGATGAGGCTGCATCTGGCGTTGATGTTGCCGGAAAAATCGAACTTTTTGATATGCTTAAAAAAATGAATCGGCAGGGCGCAACTATAATTTGTGTAATTCATGACTTGAATCTTGCCGCGCTTTATTTTGATCGTTTGGTCTTTTTATCAAACGGTAAAGTAAAGCTTGACGGCTCGCCTGCTGAAGTCGTTACAAAGGATAATATTTCAAATGTTTATAAGACATCTGTTTCAATTGTCGAACATCCGCAACTCGGTGTTCCTCAAGTTCTTTTTTCTCCTTCTGGCGATTATTCCTGCTAATTCTGTTTTTGCAGGAGTTTCTGTAACTGATGATTTTGGAAACAAAGTTGTTCTGAAAGCTCCTGCTAAACGGATTATCGCTTTGTACGGCGCATTTAATGAGATCCTTTTTGCTATGGATTTAGGTGACACAATTGTTGCTCGTACTTCCGGTGATGATTATCCGGCGCAGATTATAAAATTGCCCTCGATCGGAACTCATATGCGGCCTAATCCTGAGCTTATTGTCGCGCTTAATCCCGATCTTGTTTTACAAATGGCGGGAAGGCCTCAGGCAGAGTCAGCCCTTGAGCCGATAAAGGAACGCGGAATTCCGACCGCAATGTTTACGGTTACATCGTTTAATGATCTTTACGCTTTGATAAATAAAATCGGTATATTAACAGGTGAACCTGAGCGGGCAGACAAACTTATAAATTCAATGGCTTCCAGACTTGATAAGGTTAATGAAAGATTTAGCACTGTAAAAGATAAGCCTAGAGTTTTTTTTGAGATTCGTTATCCGAATCTTTTGGCTGCCGGACAAGGTTCAATCGTATCCGATATAATTGATAAGGCCGGCGGCGTTAATTGCGTGCAGAATTCCAAGAAGATTGTACGCATGGGAGAAGAGGAGGTTTTTCGTCTTGATCCTGAAAATTACGTTTATCAATCAGGAAGGATGAATCAATCTCCGGTTGTTCCGGCGGATAGAGATCATTTTAAAATGATTAAAGCTGTGCGGCTTGGAAAAGTTTTAAAGGTTGATGAATCAGTTTTTTCGCGTCCCGGACCGCGTAATGTGGACGCAGTCGAAACTTTAGCTGACTTTTTATATAGTAAAAATTAAAAGAGAATATTCATGAGTAATTACGGTAAAATATATGGCATAGGTGTCGGCCCCGGTGATTCAGATTTGTTGACAGTGCGGGCGGTTAAGCTTCTTGGACAGGTTGATGTTGTTTTTGCTGCGTCTTCAACAAAAAATGATTTTTCGCATTCGCTCAGCATTGCGTCCGAGTATCTGCACGAAGGGTGCGAGATTGTGAGACTGGGATACCCGATGACTCGCGATAAAGCCAAGTTGCAGGAAGCGTGGGAAGAAAACGGTAAGATCGCGGCTAAATATTTAAGTGAAGGTAAAAACGCTGCGTTTCTGACTCTTGGTGATCCTCTGATTTATTCTACCTTCGGGTACATGCTTCGCACCTTAAGAAAACATTATCCAGAAGTTGAAGTTGAAGTTGTTCCTGGAATTACTTCGTATCAGGCGGCAGCTGCAAAATCATGTCAGGTCCTTGTTGAATCGGGGCAGAATTTATTGCTGACTTCCGGCGTAGCGGATGCGGATGAGTTTGCCCATACCATTTCAAAAGCTCATAATGCCATTATTTTAAAAGCATATCGCAATTTTCCGCAGCTGCGTAATGTTGTTAAAAAACTAAATAATGTTGATGTTAAATTTTATACCCGTCTTGGACTTGAAGGCGAAGCCATATATGATGATATAGACGCCGTACCCGACAAGACGCATTATCTCTCGCTGATGCTACTCACAGCGTCTGATAATGATTAATTGTTTTGAGATGATTCATCTTCCTGCTTAAATTCACTACGCATCTTTAAAGCTGTTTTCCTTAGGAAGGCAGCTTTTTGCGTAGATGGCTTTTGCTTTACTGCGTATTCCAGTTTGTAAGCTGATGTTTTGTTCGGCAGAGGTTCAGCCGCTTCTATTTCTACAGGTCTGCGTGAACGAGTATATTTTGCACCTTTTTTGCCGCCGTTGTTGTGCTCTTCAAGCCTGCGTGCCGGGTCAGTGGTGACCCCGCAGTAAAGTGAATTGTCATTACAACGAAGTAAATAGACATACCATGTTTTCATAAACGTGGTGTACTCCGGACAAGTGCGGAGGTCAAAACTACAACTCCGTTTTTGACTGGGAATATCGATAAGTTTTGTGAAAAATATATCTTAGATTTGATTATGCCATTTCCCTTGCTTTCCTTGCTGCATGAAGATATTTTCCCTCTCTTACACTGAATAAATTTATGATCTATTTTGATATATGTGAAGGGCGGTCGCTTAAAAGCACAGTCTGCATTTCGTAAGCTTATATTATTTCTGATCTGCTTTTAAAGCTATATCCCCTCAATCGGAGAATTAATGCCTAAAGTTACTATTTCATCTCTCGAGAAATCATATAACGGAGAAGACCTCTTCAGCGATCTTACTTTTGAAGTTATTGCGGGAATGCGTCTTGCCGTAACCGGCCCTAACGGGTGCGGTAAATCTACTCTTCTCAAACTTGTTGCCGGAAAAATCGATCCTGATTCCGGTGTTATTGCTATCTCTAAGAACGCCAGAGTCGGTTATGTTGCTCAGGAATTTACTGAGGAAGACCTTGACCATGGTCTTTTAAGCTGGGTGCTTGCCGCGCTGCCTTCATGGAATTCCTTATGGGAAGAATGGGAAAAAGCCGCCAGTACCAATGATCAGGCGTTAATAGAAAGGCTTTCACAGCGTCAGGCCGACCTTGAACACCAGTTCGGATATAATCCGGAGCATAAAGCCCGTACAATTTTGACCGGACTCGGTTTTTCAGAGCATAATATGCTCAGTAAAATCGCAGAACTGAGTGGTGGATGGCGTGAGCGCGCCAAGCTCGGGCGGGTACTTTTGCAGGGCGCAGATATTTTACTGCTTGATGAACCTACCAACCATCTTGACCTTGAAGCGGTTGAGTGGCTTGAAAGTTACCTTTTGTCATTTAGAGGTGCGGTTATATACGTAGCCCATGATCGTATTTTTCTTGATCGTGTCGGTACACATGTTTTGTATCTTGGATCCGGCAAAGCTGTTGTGAGACGCGGTTCCTTCTCGCAGTTTATTGAATGGCGCGCGGAAAATTCTTTGCAGCGTTCGCGCGAAGCTGCAAAATTGACTGCTAAAATTGATAACGAATATTCATATATTCGTCGCTTTAAGGCTCAGGCTAGAAAGGCTGCGCAGGCCCAGTCTAAAATGAAAAAAGTCAGCAAACTTGAAGACGATCTGTCCAAGATTCAAGATGAAACTGAGAGCAATCGCGCCGGAAGGGCGCTTGCTTTTCGTATGCCTCCAACTGCTCGCGGTGATAAGGCTCCGATAACCGTTGTTGACCTAGAATTTTCATATGACGGAAAACCGCCATCCTTGTGGCCGTTATTAAATTTTCAGCTGTTCCGCGGAACTAAAGTTGCTTTGGCAGCTCCTAACGGAGCCGGTAAATCAACTTTGCTCAAGGTTATTCTCGGAACTCTTGAAGCTAATGCGGGTTACGCAAGGATCGGCCCCAATACCAGCCTTGCATATTTCAGCCAGCATCAAAGTGAAATTCTCAGAACCGAAGCAACTGCGTTGTCGGAAATAAGACGTTTATGCGACCCGGATACCACAGAAGAACAGCTTAAGGGCGTTTTGGGACTCTTTCTTCTAGGAGAATCTTATTTCGACCGTCCGGTCTCAGCTCTTTCCGGAGGTGAGAAAAACAGGCTTATACTTGCAAGTTTATTTCTTTCAAGGGCGAACCTGCTTATTCTCGATGAACCTACCAACCATCTGGACCTTGAAAGTCGCGAAGGATTGATTCAGGCTCTTAAGGATTATGACGGGACTATATTCTTTGTAGCTCATGACCGTTATTTGCTTGGGGAAGTTGCAGAAGAGATCTGGTCGCTGACTGATACAGGTATTGAGGTCTTTCAGTCTTTTGCAGATTATGATGCCCACCGCAAGGAGATGCTTGCCGGTGGTGGCAGCAGTTCTGATTCAAAAACTTCAGACAGTGATTATAAACCTGAAAAGCGTAAACTGACTAAAGAAGAAAAACGTCGTCAGGCAGATATTAGAAATAATTTATATAAAGATTTGAAGCCGCGTCTTGCAAAGTACGAAAAGTTAGAGAAAGAGCTTGAAAAAGTTCTTGAAGAACTGGCGGAAATGGAAGAAAAGTTAAACGACCCTGAATTATATAACGACAGCGGCGCGGCTATTGAACTTAATTCTAAGTATTCCGAAGCCTCATCATGGTCTGAAAGTTTGATGGAAGACATGGCTGTTCTTGAAAAAGAAATCGCTGAGATTGAAGAGCGCAAAAAGCAGCTTATGGATGAGGATTAGCCCTCATGGTTGCTCGGAATCCTGTTTCTGTTGTTGCCGGAATTGTTTGGAAAAATGGTTTATTTCTTTCGGCTGAACGGCCGAAAGGCAAAGATTACGAAAACTTTTGGGAATTCCCCGGCGGCAAAGTGGAAAAGGGAGAATCTCTTTCTGAAGCTCTTGTCCGTGAATTACAGGAAGAACTGGGAATTACACCTTTAAAATTTGATTTCTGGATGGAAAAGATAGTTGATTATCCAGAGTATACTGTAAAATTAAGCTTTTTTGATATATGGGAATTTTCAGGAGATGTTACATCAATGGAAAATCAGTTGTTTGACTGGTTTGATCTTAATAATGTAGTTGATGTAAAGTTTTTACCTGTTAATTATGAGATTCTTGAATTACTTAAAGAAAGAGATCTGGGATAAAATAGGAATTTTACAGCATAATTGTTGTAAATAGCGATGAATGTCCGTTGCCCAGTAAGGAGAGTGCATGAAAATTGTAGATTTGATCAAAGAAAAAAAACCGTTTCTTTCTTTAGAATTTTTTCCGCCTAAGGATAAAGAGTCATGGCCTGCTTTTTTTGAAGTTGTTGAAAAGTTAAAGGTGCTGAATCCTCTTTTTGCATCTGTAACTTATGGCGCAGGTGGCGGCACTCAAAGTAATTCCCTTGAAATTGTTAAGAAGATGAAGCAGGATATGGGAATTGAGCCTTTGGCTCATTTAACATGCGTTGGTGCAAGCCCTGAAAATATAAGCTATTTCATTAATTCATTGCGTGAAGCAGGGGTAGAAAACATTCTCGCGCTACGCGGTGATGCTCCTGCTGATGATGCTAATTTTGATTTTAGCAAACAGGCGTTTAAGCAGGGCTCTGATTTAGTCACTTACGTAAACGAGAACCATCCGGGCATGGGAATCGCTGTTGCGGGATATCCTGAAGCTCACCTTGAATCTCCTTCAATTAAAGAAGATTTTAAGTGGATGAAATATAAAGTTGATGAGGGCGGGGAATTAATCATTACTCAGCTCTTTTTCGATAACAGGGTTTATTTTGATTTTTGTGACAGGCTTTCCCAGATGGGTATTAATGTTCCGGTTGTTCCGGGTGTTTTGCCTATTATGAGCCTTAAGTCAGCTAAATTTATTCTTTCTTTATGCGGCGCGGCTATTCCCGGTAAATACCTAAGCGCGCTTGAAAAAGCGCACGCTGAAGGCGGGGATGATGCGGTTTATCGCCTTGGAATAGATTACGCCACAAAGCAGGCTCAGGGGCTTCTTGATGGAGGGGCTCCGGGGGTGCATTTGTATACCTTGAACAGAGCGAAAGCATGTCTTGAAATCGGACAGGCTTTGAAATTTTAATTTGTTAAATGTTGCGGTCAAGTTTTGATCATTATCACTAAAATTAAACCTGATCACTTTTTTAAGTTTCAGACTATGAATACGGAGAAAAAGCCATGAGTACTAAGAATCCTAGAGTTGCTGTTGTCGGTGCTACAGGCGCGGTCGGTCGCGAAATGCTCAAAGTCCTTGAGCAGAGAAATTTTCCCGCATCTGAAGTCGTTCCTTTTTCTTCTATCCGTTCCGCAGGAACAAAAGTTCCGTACAAAGACGACGAATTAATCGTTCGTGAGCTTAAAGAAGATTCCTTTGAAGGATTTGACATAGCTCTTTTTTCCGCAGGCGGCAGTACTTCCGAAAAGTTTGCTCCTCTGGCTGTAAAAGCTGGGTGCGTTGTAATCGATAATTCCAACGCATGGAGAATGGACCCTAAGGTTCCTCTTGTTGTTCCGGAAGTTAATCCCGATGATCTTGACTGGCATCCAGGCATAATCGCCAACCCGAACTGTTCTACAATACAGCTTGTTGTAGCTCTGAAACCTATTCATGATGAAGCTAAGATTAAGCGTATAGTCGTTTCTACATATCAGGCCGTTTCCGGCACCGGGCAAAAAGCTATCAATGAACTTGAAACTCAGGTTACCAGGCTTTTCAACGGCAAAGAAATTGTCTCCGATGTTTACCCGCATCAGATTGCATTTAACTGTCTGCCGCAGATTGATATCTTCCTTGAGAATGGATACACCAAGGAAGAAATGAAAATGGTCAATGAAACCAAGAAGATAATGGGTGATGACTCCATTAAACTTACTGCAACAACAGTACGTGTTCCTGTTTTCTACTGTCATTCAGAGTCTGTGAATATTGAAACTGTTGAAAAACTTACTGTGAGAGATTGCAGAAATATTCTTGCATCTGCTCCCGGAGTTACCGTTATAGACTATCCTGAAAAGGGTCAGTATCCTATGGCAATTGACTGTGCCGGTGAAGATGATGTTTTTGTCGGCAGAATCCGTGAAGATGAAACCATTGAAAACGGTATTAATATGTGGGTTGTTTCAGACAATATCCGTAAAGGTGCAGCTCTTAATACTGTGCAGATTGCTGAAACTCTTATTGCACGCAACCTTGTTCGTGTAGCTTAATTTATATAATTTCAATATCATTTCAGGCCGATCTTCGTTTTTCGAAGATCGGCCTTTTTTTTTCAGTGCTGATTATTTAAACGGAATTAATAGAATAATCAGAGTTAATCACTTGCCGAATCTTACGATTGTTTTGTAAGTTGAAACAAAGCCGCTTAAATAATCATATTTTAACGGCATGTGGCGAAATCTGTCTCTTCGGGGATTATTAATAAATTTATGGAGTCTAAGTTGATCAAAAAAGTAGATAGCGAACAATATCTCGATGCGATGCTTAATGCTATGCGCGCCGGAACTGAAAAGGTCCGTGCTTTTTACGAGCATAGAATAGGGTTTGTATGCACTGATCCTAAATTAATGCTTATGCCGTGGGATGATCATCTGGTTCATCGCGGAGATGGCGTTTTTGAAACCATGAAATTTGTAAACGGAAAGCTTTATCAGCTTGATCCTCATTTACGCAGAATGAAGAGATCTGCCACCACAATACATCTTCAGCCCCCATGTTCATGGGAGGAACTGTCCGAGATCATTTTGGATGTCTGCAGCGCAGCCGAATGTGAATCCGGTCTTGTGCGGGTTCTCCTTGGCAGAGGCGTCGGAGGTTTCGGTATCAGCCCGTACGAGTGTCCGGTTCCGTCATTATATATTGTTGTTTATCAATACGATCCAAAGCCTGAGTCTTGGTATGAAAAGGGTCTTACAGCTTTTAAAACCTCAATACCGGCAAAACAGCCATATTTAGCAACAATCAAATCAATTGATTATTTACCGAATGTATTGATGAAGCGTGAAGCTCTTGAACAAGGGTTTGATATGCCGTTTTGTTTCGATCGCATGGGCTTTTTAGCAGAAGGCGCAACTGAGAATGTCTGCATCGTTGATGCAGGCGGGACAATCAAAGTTCCCGAATTTAATAATGCTTTAGCTGGAACAACTATGCTCAGGGCTATTCAGTTGATAGCTGACGAATTTCCTGTAGATTATTGCGCAATTTCTGAAGAAGATATTCTCTTGGCAAAAGAAGTAATAGTTTGCGGAACCTCAATTGACGCAGTCGGAGTAGTCAGATTTAATAAAAAACCGATTCATGATGTAAGGCCCGGTCCTGTATGTAAACGTATGCGTGAATTGCTTGCGAAAGATGTAGAAGAAAATGGAACTGTTTTAAAGAAGTATTAGTGTTTTTGTTACTTAAAAACAGGTGGAAATTATCGAATGAAAATTTCCACCTGTTTTTTTAAATATTTATATGCTTTTCGGGGTTAGTGCACATTTCTCCGAATAACCTGAAGAATTCGGCTACATGTTTTCCATCTGCCAGACTGTGCAGTAATTCTATTGAGACAGGTAATATCTTCTTTCCTGTTTCTGATTCTGTCACTTGCCCGAAGATTATCCGCGGAACGGAATCAATGTTGCAGTCTCCCCAAGGGTTTGAGAGAGAAGTGAACGGAATTCCGACAGCAATACTGAAATATATTAGATTTTGTTTTTCGCCGTTTTCAGGCGTCAAGGTTGGATTTTTATCTGTGTTTAGACGGGAAATTTCTATGTTTTTTGCCTGCTGCGCGTAATTATCAGCATATTTTGCCAAACAGTTAGAGTGCAGAGTGCAACCCTTTGAAATATACGTGAAGGCGGGGTGAACCTTGTCAAAAATGACAGGTTTTCCGTCTACAATTCTTGTCATGAATTCAGGAATTGCGTTAACAGATTTCATGGCGAAAAAATATAATACGTCGGAAAAGCGGATTGATTCGCCGGAATCCTTAATATTTTCTCTGAACTTTAAAAGTTCGGTAACATCCTGCTGTATGGTAACCCCGTAATTACATGATTTTAAATTCTGGAAGAAGGTAAAATGGTCACGCCTTTCCCAGCTTTCCATATCTAAATTACGCATAACGCTGTTTGTGTTAAGAGCTGATTCTAGTATATCATTCTTCATTGGAAATCCTGTTTAATATTTCATAACTAATCTGGAAAAGACACGATAATGATATCCTCAATATTGGCAAGTTTTGTTTTTAACTTCATAAATTGTTTTGCAGATCAAGACCTCTCCCGAAAGGTAATTCACCATTGTCACACCTAACTGAAATAGATTAAAGAAATCTTATGACAAAACGTATATATACAGTCGAACCTGTCGAAGAATCTTCCAGACTCACCGATGTTCGAATTTTGATCGAAGGTAAGGTTTGGCATCTTTGGGGCCGTAAAGGGGATGAGCGAGAAAGAACTCTTGTCGGTGTATCTGATAAGGGAGCCCATACTCTTCCTGTTCTTTTCGGGGCAGGGTTAGGTGTCTGTATAGAAAAATTGCTTGAGCGCGGACCTGTGGCCGTTGTAGATAATGATCCGCAAATTGCAAAGCTGACAGGTGCTGATCGTTTCAGGGATCATCCTCAGGTTCTATGGATTGATGGAAAACCTGCTGAAGTTTTAAATTCACTTAAAGAATGGCAGAATGTTAATGGCGGGCGATCATTTGAAATTATTAAAATACCATTATATTTGCGCCTTGATCCAGATTGGTACGCAGTCATTGCGAATACTCTCGCAGAGATGGAAAAAACTGAGGATGGTTTTGATTTTTGGGAGCAGGTAAAATATCCTAAGTTTCAAAATGTGAAACCTAAAATACTTTTTTTAAACCGCCCATACTTTTTAACCGGTGAAATAATTTCTGCCTTGGATCGTCTAGGTATTTCTTATCGCACCGTTGATATCGGGCTGGGTGACACAGTTCGTGATGGTTTTGTTGAAGATTTATTAAAATCAGTAGTTGAATTTAAGCCAGATTTTGCTCTCACTGTTAATCACTTTGGAATAGACAGGGAAGGGAAGCTGACGGATCTACTTTTGAAGTTAAAGCTGCCTTTAGCCTCATGGTTTGTGGATAACCCCCATTTAGTGCTTTACCGTTACAAGGATATTTCACCAGAACTTACGGCAATTTTTACTTATGATGCCGGTAATTTAGAAATTATGCATGATAAGGGATACGGTAACGTTTTTTATTTGCCGCTCGCTACAGATCCCTGTCGATTTAAGGCTGGCATAAAAGGTAAAAACAGTTGGCGGGCGAAGGTTTCGTTTGTTGGGAATTCTATGGCTGACGCGGTCGCAAACACTCTTTTAGGCGCAAAATTACCTGCGAACATCAGTAATAAATATCAACAGCTCGCAGCTGAATTTTGTGAATCTGCCGACATTTCCGTTGAAGAATATTTTAAGAAAAATCATCCTCAGGTTTTAGAAGCTATTGAAGGATTTGCAACGGATGAACAAAAATTATCCTTTGAAGCTTTAATAACGTGGGAGGCAACACGTCAGTACAGGCTGTCATGCATCAAGGAGCTTCTTAGTTTCAACCCGCTTATTGTTGGGGACTGCGGATGGCATGTACTGCTTGATAATAAAGGTTGGCATTACCTTTCTTCTTTGGATTATTATACTGATCTTCCGGCCTTTTATCCAATGTCGGATGTCAGTTTCAATTGTACCAGCAGGCAGATGAAGGGGGCTGTAAATCAGCGTATTTTTGATGTTCCGGCATGCGGAGGCTTTATTCTTACAGATTACCGCGAGCAGATGGAAAACCTTTTCGAGCCGGAAAACGAGATTATTTCGTATAGAAATGTTAAAGAAATACCTCAGGTGCTGGAAAGATGTATTAAGGATAAGAAAATGAGAGCGAGAGTTAGTGCTGCCGCTCTGAAAAGGATATTATTCGAACATACTTATGAACACAGACTGATAAGCCTCATGGATAAAATGAGGAAAACCTTCGGGTAAGGATACGATATGACAGGAACATTTTGGGATTTTTTAGATATAGAATCGCGCTACAGGCTCTTAGTTTCCGGGCATGGCAAACCTCATCTGATGGATACCGCCAGTAGAATTTTAAATTCATCTGATAATAGAAAAGAGAGTGCTCCATTAATCGATCTCGGGGTTGATCTACTGCTTGCCGCGTGGGAATCCAGCCCGCTTGATGGGCAACTGGCAACAAATCTTTTGTCAATCAATCGCCAGCTCAAATTTTTACCGGCTGAGCTTGTTGAAACACTTTCGTTTGTCTCAGGTAATAACAAAATTCCTGAAAATATAAGTTTTTTGCAACGTCTCATTGCAAAAGATGACAAAGAAAAACTTCTTGAATATTTGGCCAGTCAGACCACTCGTGAGCCTGAGAATATTTTCTGGCTATCTCATTTCTTAGATTTATCATTTTTCTTAGGTCGTTATGAGTTGGCGCAAGAGGCCGTAGCGCGCGGCTGGCCTTCCGCCATGAAGATTATTAAGAATAAATATTCGGGTGATATTGCTTTTTGCTTGGGTGATTATGAACGTGCGGAAAATATTTATGCTGATGTTTCTGAAAATACTCTTATCTTAGGTGAAAGTCTTTTGCGCCTGGCAGAATCGCTTGACCGTATGGGGCGCCGAGATGAAGCATTGATATTATGGCGGGACCGGATGACTGCAAGACCGTGGCAGGTAAATACATGGTTTAAAGTTCATGACAAAATTTACGAAAGTTCCGGTAAAAGCCTGCTAGACGGTAAAGTAGCGGTCTGCCTCTATACTTATGATAAGGCAGAGGAATTCAATGCAACTATGATAGCTTTAACGAAGTCTCCGCTTACTAATGTGCACGTTTTTGTTCTAAATAATGGAAGCACGGATGATACTAAACAGGTTGTGAGCCACTGGGACGAAAAGCTTGGTAATAAATTAACTGCAATCAATCTTCCGGTGAATATAGGTGCGCCTGCCGCGCGTAACTGGCTTAAAACGTTAGAAGATATTAAAGAGTTCGATTATGTAGCCTATCTTGATGACGATGCGATTGTTCCTATTAATTGGCAGGCTCAATTCAATAAAGCGGTAATTTCATATCCCGACGCAGGAGTATGGGGGTGCAAAATTGTAAATTATGATCATGAAGAGATTATTCAGCATGCAGATTTGCATCTGAAAGAAACTTCCGAAGATTTTAATGACAATACGCGAGGTTTTGAGTTTTTATATCTAGATCCTCACAATCAGGATCTCGATTATGGACAGTTTGATTTTTGCAGACCGTGTACTTCTGTAACTGGATGTTTTCATTTATTTAAACAGTCTGTTTTAGATGAGATAGGTAATTTTGATATTAGATTTACACCGACTCAATATGATGATGTTGACCATGATTTAATGATTGCTACTGCCGGAAGAACTGCTGTGTATCAGGGAAATTTAAAAGTGCTTCATAAACGTAAATCCGGTGCAGCTATTTCTTCAAGTTCAGCTGCGAGGGGCGGTGGAGTAGGAAATTTACTTAAGCTTGAATCTAAGTATTCAGGTGCAGATATTTTAAAGATTATAAAAAATGATATTGAAAGGCTCGAGAAAGATTTTACTGAAAAATCTTTAAAGATTGCATCTGTGCTGCAAACTATGGCATAAATAATTCAAATGTCGTTCTGGTGAAGATCTTAAATACATTTCAGGAGTCTAATTATGAAAAAAATCCTTGCCGTTCTTTTTGTATGTACAGCTTTGTTTGCTTTTTCTGGATGCGGAACCAGCCACTATACCCTTATGAAAACTGATGGTTCCACAGTTGTCTCAGTTGGGCAACCTAAATATTCTGAGTCATCCCAGAGTTATGAATTTAAAAATTTGGATGGACAGAATATTATTTTAAAGCGTGAAGATGTTAAGGAAATTGAAGAAAATAAAGATTAATATTTAATCTGCATTAAAACAAAAAAAGAGGAAGCCTCACAGAGCCTTCCTCTTTTTTATTGAAAAATTTAATCAACTGCTGCGGTAAGTTTGTCAAAGTACGGCCGGACGGCATCAATATCTGCTTTCGGAGCTTGCATCATTGATTCCGCCGCCTTCATTACGGCTTTCATTTGCTGTTTAATGGCATCTTTTTGTTCAGGAGACATATTGGGGTCCGAATCAATCTGAGCAATTGCTGCGTTCATGTTGTCCGTTCCGTCCGCCTGCTGTTGTTCCATAGCGATTGAAACAAAAGCTTTTAATACCCTGCTGGAAGTGTCCGGCCAAGTTTGAGCAGTAAATCCGTTGTCTTCAATTATTTTTTTAGCGTTTGCATTGTAACCGTATATAAGAGCACATTCTTTTTTCATCATTTCCGGATCGAATATATCGTTGTGCTGAGCCCCTGATTCATTCATTTCCTTATCCATTTGATCCATATACGGATCAAGCTGCTCCATTGTAGTTATTACTCTCTCAATTTCATCAGAAGTTAAGGGAGAAACAGCATAAGAGACCGAGGCTAACGAAAGAATAAGTGTTATAATGAGTAGCACTTTTTTAAGCATATGATCCTCCGCGTAAGTTACATTTTTAGTAAATACAGAAGTCATACATATATATTTTTTGATATTACTCCAAGAAGAAAGTGCAGTTTTTTATATGATTAATGGATAACAACAAACTGGATTGCTTAATTAAAATTTATTCATAAGTAGCTAAAACGCATGAAGCCCTGCTTTTTCAAGCAGGGCTTCAATGTGTATGGAGGTCTAAGGGGTATCTTGCTAATTATTTTATGAAGAGCATTTCAGAGTAGCTTGGAAGTGACCAGAGGTCATCAGCTACAACATTTTCAAGTCCATCTGCATACTTACGGACTTCAAGCATTGCTGGAAGAGCTGTGTAGCAGAGGTAATGAGCTTGTTTCTCTGCATCGCTTTCAGTGTTGTTGTCCATAATTTTCTGAAGAGCGACAACTGCAGCCTGCATTTTTCTGAGACCTTCAGTTACTTCCACAAGAACGTCAGTAGTGAAAGGTACATTGATTGATTTCATGTTGGCGCATGTTGCAGCCAGTTCATTCTGGTAGCGAACAGCACCCGGGAATATCTGAGTTTTTGCAATTTTCACAGTAAGTGCCGCTTCAGTAACTATAGCCTGATTATACTGTTCAAGGTATATTTCTTTACGGCTTTCAAGTTCTTTTTCGGTGAAGACATTGTACTTCGTGAACATTTCAACTGATTCAGGTGCGGTGATGGCCGGAATTGCTTCAACAGATGTCGGCAGGTTAGGAAGTCCGCGACCTTCTGTTGCTTCTTTGTGCCATTCAGCAGAGTAGCCGTCGCCGTCAAAGAGAATGGCACTGTGTTTGTCCATGATATCTTTGATTACTTTCTGAACTGCTCCGTTGAGTTTGGATGGATCACCTTTAGTTGCATTTTCAAGCTCAGTAGCAATGAAGTCTAAGGATTCAGCCATCATTGTGTTCAGTGCAACCTGAGGTCCGGCAATGGATGCATTGGAACCTACTGCTCTGAATTCAAAGCGGTTGCCGGTGAAAGCAAACGGACTTGTGCGGTTACGGTCGCCGGCGTCTCTTGGAAGAGTAGGCAGTGTGTCTACGCCGACTTTCAGGAATCCTGAACTTGTAGGGGTAGGGGAGTTGCCTTCCTGAATTTTCTGGAAAATTTCAGTTAAGTGTTTTCCAAGGAAGATGGACATGATTGCTGGAGGAGCTTCGTTAGCACCGAGACGATGGTCGTTGCTTGCAGAGGCTACAACTGCACGGAGGAGTTTGCTGTGAGTATGTACGGCACGGATAGCAGCAGCGCAGAAAATCAGGAACTGAGCATTTTCATGAGGATTTTCGCCTGGATTGAAAAGACTGCCGTGTCCTTCACAACTTAGTGAATAGTTAAGATGTTTACCGGAGCCGTTGATGCCTGCAAATGGTTTTTCATGCAGCAGACAAACCATACCATGCTTTTTAGCAATGGATTTAAGGGTGGTCATAAGCATCTGGTTATGGTCGGTAGCGAGGTTTGCATGTTCGTAAACAGGTGCAATTTCAAACTGTCCGGGGGCAACTTCGTTGTGACGAGTTTTAACAGGCACACCAAGTTTATACAGTTCGTGTTCAACATCCATCATAAAAGACAGGACGCGGCGTGGAATTGCGCCGAAGTAATGATCGTCCAGTTCTTGACCTTTTGCAGGTTTAGCTCCGAAAAGAGTTCTGCCTGAAAGCTGAAGGTCAGGGCGTGCAAAGTAGAAGTTTCTATCTATAAGGAAGTATTCCTGCTCTGGGCCTGCATTAGAAACAACGCGGTTTCCTGATTTATCACCGAAAATATTTAAAATACGCTGAGCTTGTTTATCAACAACCTGATTTGCTCTGAGAAGAGGAGTTTTCTTGTCGAGAGCTTCACCTTTCCAAGAAATAAATGCAGTCGGAATACAAAGGAACGTTCCGTTAGGATTTTCCAAAATATATGCAGGGCTTGTTACGTCCCAAGCTGTGTATCCGCGAGCTTCGAAAGTTGTGCGGAGACCTCCGTTAGGAAAGCTGGATGCGTCAGGTTCACCCTGAATGAGAAGTTTGCCTTCAAATTCAGCGATAGCACTTCCTTTGCCGTCAGGGCTGAGGAATCCGTCATGTTTCTCAGCTGTTAAACCGGTAAGGGGATAGAATACATGAGTATAATGTGTTGCACCTTTTTGCATTGCCCATTCTTTCATTGCGTTAGCAACAGTATCGGCAATTGAAGGATCGATAGCTTCGCCTTTTTCGATAGTTTTTCTGAGAGATTTGTAAATTTCTTTAGGAAGTCTCTCTTTCATTACTTTATCGTTAAAAACGTTACAGCCGAAGAGGTCTGTGGGTTTCATGTCCGCAAAGTTCAGCGGAGTTGCTGGTGGAGTATAGTTAGTTACAGCTGTGATTGCGTTCTGACGGGACTGGTTTGAACTCATTTCAAAAAGCTCCTTGAGATTATTTAAAATTAACCTCCGTTTACACGGAGTGTTGGTACTTATTTGCAAAACATGATTTTTATAAAAGCAGAGAATGTGCCTAAATATATATATACTTAAAAAACAAGCTGTTAGATGATTTATATGTTTTTTATTAAATTAGTTTTTGACGAAAATGTTAAAAATAGGCTAAAATAAACCTACAAAGATACATTAATGTCATATTTTTTAAAATCCTGCTCAAAATTGTAAGTCTTCAATAATTAAATTCTGTTTTCGAATTCGCTGATAGCTGTAGCAAACATATAGATAGCTCATTGTCTGAAATACATAAGCTGTATTATGTTATTTTTTAGTGAATTGAAATGTTAAAAATATATTTAATTCAGTTCATTATTTTTTCAATTTTTAAACATCGGTATGTTCTTTTCAGTTGTTCTTGAAATCTTGAAATTTTGAAATATTAGTGTTAATAATTAAAAATTACGTATAATTTGTTGGTGATTTTTGAAACATCCGGATCAATCTTCAGTTGTTAATTGGGAAGATTTTTAAAAAAACAATGCCAGTTTAGGGGGTTTTATGAAAAATTTATTGTCACTTTGTGTTGCTGCGCTGCTAACTGTTTTGATGGTTGGATCAGCTTTTGCTGATAAATTAACTGTTGCCTGTGATACCAGTTTTCCTCCTTTTGAGTTCAAAGATCCTGAAACTGGAACACATACTGGGTTTGATGTTCAGCTTTGGGATGCAATTGCGAAAAAAATCGGAACTGAATACACCTTACAGCCCATGGATTTTAATGGAATTATCCCAGGACTTCAGTCAAATCAGGTTGATGTAGGTATTGCAGGGATTACTATTAAACCTGAACGCAGCAAAGTTGTCGATTTTTCAGATCCATACTACAATGCCGGTATTCTTATTCTTGTGAAAGCTGGCAATACCTCCATTAAAGATATTAAAGATCTTAAAGGAAAAGTAGTTGCAACTAAACTCGGCACTACTTCAGCTGACTTTGTTAAAACAAACTGCGGTGCTAAAGAAGTTAAACTTTTCCCTAACAGTGACGCTATGTTCATGGAACTTGTTGCAGGCGGAGCTGATGCTGTAATGTTTGACTCCCCAGTTATCGGTGACTACGTACGTAAGGCTCCAAAAGGCCAGGTTGAAGTTGTCGGTCCATTATATCAGGGACAGTCTTACGGAATCGCTTTTCCTAAAGGAAGTGCTCTTGTAGCAAAAGTTAATGCTGCTTTGAAAGAACTTCGCGCTAATGGCGAATATCGCACTCTTTATGTCAAATGGTTTGGATCAGAACCTAAATAATATTTGTTTTTTCCTGTAATTTTAAGGGCGGCTTTATCGGCCGCCCTCATTCTTTTAAAAGGGTAGAGAAAGTATGGCATTCGTATTTGAAACTTCAGTGTTCTGGGATACTTTCCCTATGCTTATGCGCGGTCTCAAACTTACTGTTGAGATCGCTGTCGGGGGATTGTTCTGCGGATTTATACTCGGTAGTATTGCAGGGCTAATGAAGCTTGCGCGGTCTATTTTTACCAGAAAACTTGCCGGAGTCTATGTTGAATCAATTCGCGGTACTCCTATGCTGGTTCAAGCAATGTTTCTTTATTATGGAATACCTATGGCTGCGGGTGTTCGAATTACACCTATTACTGCCGGTATCATAATTATTGCTGTAAACTCCGGTGCGTATATTGCTGAAATCGTGCGTGGTGCTGTTCAATCTATTGACCCTGGACAGGTTGAGGCCGGGCGTTCTATAGGGCTCACCCGTACTCAGACAATGTGTTACGTTGTCTGGCCGCAGGCTTTAAAACGTATGATTCCGCCTTTAGGTAATCAGTTTATTATCAGTCTGAAAGATACTTCTTTATTGATGGTTATCGGTGTCGGTGAGCTGATGAGAACAGGACAGGAGATTACATCCGTCAACTTCAGGGCGTTTGAAGTATACCTTGCAGTTGCGTGCGTGTATCTTGTTATGACTCTTTCAATAGCCCAAGCTATGAAAATGTTAGAAAAAAAGCTTAACACCACCCGGAGATAGATCTGTGATTAAAATTAAGAATTTACATAAAAATTTCGGAAATCTTCAAGTTATTAAAGGGATTAATTTACATGTCAAATCCGGTGAGGTTGTCTGTATAATCGGTCCTTCCGGATCTGGTAAATCAACGGTTTTAAGGTGCATTAATAAGCTTGAGGTTCCAAGTTCCGGCACTATTTTCGTCGATGGTTATGACATTATGGATAAGCAGACTGATATCAATAAAGTCCGTACTGAAGCTGGTATGGTCTTTCAGCAGTTTAATCTTTTTCCGCATATGACTATTTTGGAAAACGTTACTCTGGGCCCGATCAAAGTTCGTAATATGAACAAAAGTGAAGCCAATGAACTCGGGCTGAAACTTCTTGATAAAGTAGGCTTGAAAGAAAAAGCGATAAATTATCCAGATCAGCTGTCAGGTGGGCAAAAACAGCGTGTAGCTATTGCCAGATCCCTTGCGTTACAGCCTAAAGTCATCCTTTTTGATGAACCTACTTCTGCGCTGGACCCTGAACTTGTAGGTGAAGTTTTGGATGTAATGCAGAAACTTGCAAGAGAAGGAATGACCATGATCGTTGTTACTCACGAAATGGGTTTTGCTAAAGAAGTTGCAGACAGGGTTATTTTTATCGATGAAGGAGTTATTCAAGAAGAAGGTAGCCCCGAAGAATTTTTCACTAAACCTAAGAACCCAAGATTAAAAGATTTTTTGGGTAAAGTGGTTTCGCATCTTTAGTCTTTGATAACATTGATTCTTTTAAGGCGGCTTCTCTAAGAGAGGTCGCCTTTTTTTTATACTTGTTAATAAAGTGTTGACGAATTCGGTTATATCCTCAATAAAATTAAGTCAGTCCTAAACCTTAATTTATTATGGAGTAACTCTATGAAGAAGTCTTTATGCTTAAGTCTCGGTGTTCTGATTCTTATGGTTTTCAGTTCAGTCGCATTTGCAGCAGATTCGCCGGAACTGCGTGGTACATGGGGAGGGCAGGTTAAACTTATAACTAAAGATGGCGACGTAAAAGCTAATAAAGCTGTTTTTGTTATCAATAAACAAGATGGCTCAATGTTCTCCGGCTATAAAATCTGGTTCGCAGATAATAATGAAAATGCTCTGACTGAATCTTTCTGCGGTATTATTGATGAGGATGGATCGCATCTGTATTTTGCTGAAGATGAAGACGGCTATACATTGGGAACAATTACCGGAAAACAGACTCTTTCATTGTATTATATAGAGGGTGGTAGAAAAGCTAAGGCAATAAAATATAATCTCGAAAGAGTGCGTTTTACCAGAGGTTTTATTGATATTGATAGCGATGGAGATAAAACTATAATTCGTTCCGAAGTCGTGCACGTATATCCCTTAAATGCTGAACGGATTATGCGTGAAGCTGACGTTAATAAAGACGGAAAACTAAGTAAAACAGAATGGGATAATTGGAAAAAAGGGAAATGATAAGTCAAAAAAAGTGATTTTATTGAGGCGTAATCATAAGGATTACGCCTTTTTTATAATGAAAAAACGTTAAAAAACTCTAAGTTATAAATAAAATACTTTTCATATTGAATTCAAAAAAGGAATCTTCTTACCAAGAAGATTTTTAATTTCGATTGAACATCACCTGCCGCGCGGGTTCATTTCTTTACATCTTGCAACGGTGCATGCTCCGGTTACATCTTTGATAGCAGTCAAAGAGTCAGCTCCTGATGCAATGGCTTCCACAATTTCTCTTTTCGTAACAGCAGAGCAGTAGCAAACAATTTCGCTCTCAGGTGCCAGCAAAATATCTTCGGTAAACGTTGGCATTAACGCTCCAATTTTGATATTAACCGATGTTTTGATAAACTGGAATTTACTTCAATCAAAAATCACTTCGTAAGAAAATATCCGATAACTGTTGTTGTTAAAAGACAGATTGAATAAGGAAACATAAAATGGAAATTGAATCCGGCCTGTGTTTATTTGACGCCTTTATCAATTAAAAAAGAGCCGAATTTTTTATCAATAATGAGTATATGGTTTCGCAGCCAGTCAGCGAGATATTTGAATATTTTAAGTGGCTCGAGATTCTCTTTATCAGAGTCATGCATGTTGTCTAAGGACGCTGCATATATAATGAAATGATTGTGCAACTTTTTGTGGCTTTCTATGTCCGGGTAGTCATGCTCTTTCATGAGACCTTCTTCTGTTGAAAAATGTTGCATGCCATATTGGCGCATATCGCTAACTAACCCTATTAACACTTTTTGCTCTTCCATACGTTCAATTGAATCACAGGCTTTGTTGATCATATCAATAAGTACCTTGTGATCATCGTCGATTATTTTGATTCCAACCGAATAGTTTGAATTCCAAGTAAGTAAAGGCATATTTGACCCCTCGTTTTGCATTTATAATTATACGTGTCTTTATGGTAAAGCAAGAAACAGCTTTTAATATCTTTGAAATAAGGAGGGGACTTTGCTCTTTAGATAAGAAGTGTTGTGGATTTGTTAAAGTTTAATTTTCTTGAATTGATTTAAATTGAACTTAGTGGTGATAAAAAAGATAAAATGTCTTGACAATATGACCTTTCTACTAGATAAGAGTTTTCTACACACTAGCAACGCGCGTGGATGCGTGGTCTGAATGTGACCGAAGCTAGTTTAAAATGAACAGGAATATCGAGGAGCAATGTGCATCTTGTACACTGCTCCTTTTTTTGTTGACGCGAAGGCGTCATCGTCTTAACAATTTTTTAGGAGAATATATAATGTCTAAAAAACTTTATGTTGGAAATTTGCCTTGGTCTGCTACTGAAGAAGAACTCCGTGCTGCATTTGAAGCTTACGGTGAAGTTATTTCTATCAACCTCATCGAAGATCGTGAAACTGGCCGTCCTCGCGGTTTCGGTTTCGTTGAAATGGATGATGCCGGTGCTCTTGAAGTTATCGACAACATGGACGGAAAAGATTTCGGCGGACGTAACCTTAAGGTTAACGAAGCTAAACCACGTGAAGAACGTCCACGCTGGTAGTTAAAATTTTCGAATTTTAGTCCGGTATCCGGCGCCCGTCTCTCTTTCGGGAGACGGGCGTTTTTTTTTGCTTTTTTTAATGTTTAACGAGGAGATATCATTGCCACCTAAGCGTAATTATAAATTTGAGAAACGTCAGAAAGATTTGGCAAAAGTGAAAAAGAAAGAAGAAAAGAAACAACGCCAATTAGCTAAGAAGCAGACAGGGTCTGATGAAAATGGTGAGGATGTTGAAGAAACTTCAGAAACTGAAGACACAATATAGTGATGGAATAAATGTCTGGTCAGAAGCTAAGAACTGATTCATCCGGTTTAATGTATATTTTAAACCGGATGAATTTTATTTTATAAGTCTAACTAATCTAAAAGAACTCATTTTTCAGAAAATCACCTTTCATTTACCGTTCTTAACGGCAGACAGCCTTTTTCTTTGTAATACGATTCATTACCCACATGGTTATTAGCGGCACTGTTGAGCCGAACATTGCAAGCTTGCCGATTACAGCCGGTTTATTTGGCCAATCAAAAGCTATGAACTGCATTGCTATTGCTGCAAGTATGAAAATAGTAAATGTAAGCAAAGACGAAGCTGCTCCCACATATTTATCAACTTCTTCCAGAACCATATTGTTACTGATCGGTCGGCTAAGTCCCAGCAAATAAGACATTATCACCATGGGGCATATAAACAATAAAGGTGTCGATCCGCCTTCAATCACTAGAAATGATGCCGTGATCAGTATGCCCAGTAAGGAAAATGTCAGAATTTTAAGCGGTGGAATACCTGAACAGAATCTGGAGCATGTGAATGAACCCAGCAGCAGGCCGAGTGCGATAAGTCCAAAATAGTAACCGAATGCTTGCTTGCTGACTCCGTAGCCGGTAATAAAAATATCCGCCGATCCACCGATGAATGCAAAATGGCCTAGAGTCATAAGTGAGAATGCTACGGTGAATATCATGTAGCGGGTATTATGCATTATGACAAAATAGCGCGACGCTACTGCCAGTAAACCTCCACTTGTTTTTTCTTTAAGTGGTTCTTTTAGTCTAAATGATCCATATAGTGAAACCAGTGCAAGGGTTGCCTGGCAAATAAAAATCCATCGCCATGAAGCAATCAGAAGAAGCCATCCACCGAGGGTAGGCGCAAGCATGGGGCAGAAAGCAAGAATTACGCCCATCCATGCAAGAATTTTCTGCCGCTGTGGCCCGTCATATAAGTCTTTAGACAGTGCCATTGAAAGAGTGAACGCCGCTGCCGCGCCTGCTGCCTGAATAATTCGTGCTCCAACCAGCCACGTTATTGATTGTGACGCCGCGCAGAGCAGGCTGCCGATTATGAAGAGAATTATTCCTCCAAGCAATACCGGTTTTCTTCCTATACGGTCTGAAAGTGGGCCATGTATCAGTAAAAAGATGCTGAAACTGATAAAAAAGGCAACAAGTGATATGTTGGCTTCTGCAAGGCTGATTCCCCAAATCGTTTGAAGTGTGGGGATGGCCGGTAAGTACATATCGGTAGACAGCGATGGGAATGTAGCTAGCAGGGCCAGCAATAAAAGATTGGGCATAGTTGATTCTCAGATATTTAGTAAATTTAAGTGGAAAGTTATCAGGCAGGTTAAGACCGTAGTCGTTTGATCTGTTGATTGTGATCATACATATAGAGAAGTGAAGGTAAAAAAAAGGTTAATTTTGATCACGCAAAAAAAAAGAGACCTGAGCAAAGTCAGGTCTCGTGGTATACATAAAATTTTATTAAGGGGTATATCGACTATTAGTAACTAAACTGACCGGGTAATTCCTCCGTCGACGCGTAAATTCTGCCCTGTTATATAGCTGGATTTTTTTGATGCAAGAAAAGCTATCGCTTCTGCAACTTCATCGACTTTTCCATAGCGGCCCATTGGAATACGATCACGTCTTTCATCTTTTTCAGGAAGACTATCAATGAATCCTGGCAGCACGTTGTTCATCCTGATGGAGCTTGAAGCGTACTGGTCTGCAAACAGTTTAGTAAATGCGGCAAGTCCAGAACGGAAAACTCCCGATGTGGGGAACAACGGTTCAGGTTCGAAACAGGCGTATGTTGAAATGTTGACGATAGATCCGCACCCCTGTTTAAGCATAATCGGAGTTACCAGTCTGGCTACTCTGATGACGTTCAGCAGGTAAACTTCCATCCCGGTTACCCAGTCTTCGTCAGTCATTGTGAGAATGTCGCCCTTAGGGCCGTGTCCTGCACTGTTCACAGCTACATCAATGCGTCCCCATTTATCCATAGTGCCGTTGACCAGAGCTGAGAGATCTTCAGGAACACGATTGGAACCGGTTACGCCGAATCCTCCGAGTTCTTTTGCAAGAGCTTCACCTTTGCCGGACGAGGACAGGATTGCAACTTGATATCCTTCTGCAGCTAATTTGCGTGCGGCTCCTGCGCCCATACCGCTACCGCCGGCAGTAATTATCGCAACTTTACTTTGAGTCATAATATTTTTCCTTTTGTGATCAATTGTATGGATTAAAAACGTTATATAGAATTTATATCAATATACTTTTCGTTTAGAAAAACTTGATCCGACAACCGAGAACGTATTTTCAACTATGAAAAGAACATTAGCATCGTGACTGAATGCTATTTCTTCTAATTTCTTTAACTGAACATTATTGACAACCGTCATCAGGATATCTCTTTCCTGTTTTGTATATGCTCCGATACCTTTTATAAATGTTCCGCTTTGTTTAAGTTTATGGAGAACATCATTACTGATCTCTTCTGCTTTGTCGGAGATAATAAAAACGACTTTACGTTGGTTGAATAGTGATAAAGTTTTATCAACTATCATAGCGGATATAAAAACTAGGATCAGTGAAGCGATGATTAAGTCAAGTGAGAGTTCATAGAAGCTTAAACTGAAAATAACGGCATTGAAAATAATATATACTTTACCAATACCTATATTGAATCTTTGGTAAAGATAAACAGCTATTACATCAAGGCCGCCGTTTGAACCGAGCGAACGCAGCACAACTCCGGATCCGAAACCAGTTATCAAACCACATGCAACACAAGCGTAAAGCTGGTTGTCGACGTGCATAGGAATGTTTATCAGTTCATAAAATCCGGTTGTTGCCAAGGTTGCGTATGCGCTGTACCAGAAAAAACGTTTACTGACTTTTATCCACGCGAATACAAAAAGCGGTACGTTAAGAATAAGATAAATCCACCCCGGTGAGAGGATTCCTGTTTTATAAAAAATTAAAGATGCTAAACCGAAAATTCCACCCGGCATAAACTGGTAAGGAACTGCTAGACTGCGAAGTCCTATTCCGGCAATGATGGATCCGACTGTAATAAGTATTAAATTCCACCAGAATGAGTATGTAAAGTCGAGACTGAATGAAGAACCTTTACCAAGAGGATGTTTTTTTTGAGACATATTACTTTTCTTTTTAAAGACTTAAGAATGAGTATAGTTAATTACTGCAATTAGCAGCAATTGCTGATTGCGACTTGCCATATCCGGCAGTTCTAACATGGACATAGCAGATTAACAAATCAAGCGGCGGGGGAGTTTTTTGATCCTGAGATATGTCTAAATTTTACTTTTCTTCCAGTATCCATTTATGATCTTTAATTCCAAGTTTTTTACACTGTTTTGTGGTGAGCCATGCTCCAGTGAAAGTGTCAGGAGAGAAAAAGACTTCTGCAAGTTTTGCTCCTTGCAGCTTTGAATCATAGAGATTTGTACCTAAAAGATTTGCACCTGTAAGATCGGCATTAATAAGGTTTGCCTGTTTCAGGTTAGCGCTGGATAAGTTTAGTGAATATTTTGATTTTAAACCTAACTCATCTAAGTTTCTGGTTACAAATTTCAACGCAATTTGAATGTCATTTCTGATCGCAGTTCCATTCTTTTCAATATTATTTTTTAGCTCTGGAGAATGAGTAAGAGAGGTTGCAGAGGGGGAGGTATGGGAAAGGTCGCGGATAAAAGCGCAAATAGTATCTAATATTTCTATTTTTTCGCCTTCAGTCTTTGTTTCTTTGGCTATGCGCCATAGTTCCGATAGAGCTGAAATACGTACAAAAATTTCTTCACTTCTAAGCCTTGTTAATGCTTCATTAATTCTGTCTGTGAACAGGGCTTGTTTAACTGCTGCAGTTTTGCATAAATATTTCTTTCCGCACCATAAAAAGAAAACTATTACTATCGCTTCAACAAAGGAAAGAGAAAAGGCTCCAAGAGTTAGCCCAAGGTGACTATCGGTATCTTGAGGTAAATTGGCAGTGTACTTAATAATCTCTTCCCAAAAACACAGGGTGAGAATAAATACAGCGAAAGTTGAAATTGAAAACCATTCAAAGATTCTCAATGCAGTTAACTTACAAGTAAAACTTTTTGTAAACTCATTTGATTTAATCATAATATGATTCATATTTTTAAGTTGCAAACTGTATATAAACACAAAAATAAATAAATTTGCAATCTTCGCTTAATTTTAATTAAGCTATGTATTTAAAATAACCTTATTATTAATTTATGCCCATCAAGACATAGTTTTTGTTTTCATGTTTATCACTGAATTATATTGTCTTTCAAGCTGAAATTAGCTCAGAAAATACGGAATAGTCCGGTCACAAAGTCTTGATATCAATGCTCCGTCATGACTGATGACAAGAAGTCCTAAGTTCCTTTTTTTTGCAACTCCCAGCACAACTTTCCATATTGCGGCCTGAGTAAGCGCGTCCAGCATTGAAGTCATTTCATCACAGAGTAAATATTTTACTTTGGGATTTAAAGCTCTGGCGAGACATATTCTCTGAAGTTCTCCGCCGGAAAGTTCGTGTGGATAACGTTCCAGCCATGCATTATTTATAGATAACTCTTCAAGAAGGTTTTTATCAGGCGTTCCCGCTTCGCAGAGTGTTTCTTTAATTTTCCAGCGTGGATTAACCGCAAGTTCCGGATGTTGAAAAATAAGCTGTGCAGGACAAAATTCATTTAATCGCAGTGGACTGCCGTCAATAAGGACTTCGCCTGCTTCATGGGACGATAGGTATCCTGCGAGTATCTTCGCCAGTGTAGATTTACCGCGACCGCTGGGGCCGGGAAGTCCGACAATTTCACCAGGAGCGATGCTGAGATCAAAATCTTCAAAAAGCCACGGTTTGTTTTTTTCGTATTTAAAAGTCAGGTTTGTAGCTTTAAGCATTCTGGCACCTTACCCGTCCGCCATTAAATTCGCGTAATTCCGGCAAAACTTCTCCGCACAGGTCACCGCGTTCGCAGCATGTTGCGCTGAACGGGCAACCTCCATTGTTTGCAGCATGTATTTTTTCCGGCAGGTCATTTACAAAATTATTTGTAGGAAGTGCGGCCCATAGAGCTTGCGAATAAGGATGGCGAAGTTTGTTTTCGCCATAGAAATCACTCGCAAAGGCTTCTTCAACCGTAACACCTCCGCAAAAAACTGTGACCTTGTCTGCAACCTGAAGAGCGGCCTCAATGTCGTGTGTAATCAGCAGCACTGCTTTGCCGCAGTCAGCAAGCTGGCGCAGATGTTCGAGTGTTTCCTTTGCGGTATCTTCATCAAGGCCGTTGGTAGGTTCATCTGCTAAAATAAGGCTTGCTCCGCCTATGGTAGCCGTAGCTGTCAGAATCCTGCGGGCCATTCCTCCTGACAGTTGAAAAGGGAAATGCTTGGCCACTTCTTCATCTAATTTATAACGTTTTAGAGCTTTGATAGTTGAAGACCACGAAGATTTTGCGGCGATACCGCTAAGCTCCGCTGCGCGGGATATCTGAACCCCGACGTGGAGTAACGGATTTAGATAGGCCACAGATTGCGGAACAAGGGCAATTTCTCTGCCTCGCAGGCGGACCATTTCTTTAGGCGTCAGCTCCATTCCCTTAAATGAAAGTGAGCCTGTTACTTGGGCGTTTCTTGGAAGAATGCCGAGCAGAGCATGTGCAAGCAGACTCTTACCTGCACCGGATTGTCCTACCACGGCAACGACTTCTCCGGCTTTTACAGATAAATCTAAACTGCGTATGGCGCATACTTCCTGCTTTTTAAGTCCGAATGAATAGTTTGAAAAACATATCGAAAGCTGCTTTACGTCTAGCATGTAAAACCTTCCTATTCTCTACAGGTTCTAGGGTCTAATAAAGCGCGAACATTGGTTCCTAAGATGTCAAAAGCTTTAACTGTAATAACAAGGGCAATTCCCGGAGTTACTGCGAGCCACCACATTCCCATTGAAAGGTAGCGCATGGATTCCGCAAGTAATACTCCGATTGCAGGAGTGTGCGGGGACATCCCGAAACCTAGGAATGTGAGCGCAGCAGCATGCAAAATTGCATGAGGAAACAGAAGAAGCAGCCCGACCATAAATTGCGGTGCTACATGCGGAAGCATATGATGTTTTGCAATAAAGAAAGGGCTTTTCCCGAGTTGCTTTGACATTTGAATATATTCTGCCGAGCGAAGTTGCATCACTTCCGCTCTGATTACTCTGGTCAGGGCCGGCCAGTGTGAGGCCGCAACCGCGATGAGAACACCTTTGGCTCCGCCTCCGCAGGCAAAGGATATAAGTATTAGAAGAACCAGATGCGGAGTTGCTATGAAGATATCGACAAGCCAAGTGATAATGCTGTCAACAGTTTTGCCCATGGTCGCAGCGGCAAGGCCGAATATTAAAGCTATGACTGACGAACACGTTGCTGCCGAAAGGCCGACGCCGAGGCTTATTCTAATTCCTTTTAAAGTTCTGGCGAGCATGTCTCTTCCAAGCCAGTCGGTACCGAACGGGTGAGGGAAGCTGGGTGATAGTTTACGGGAACCTAAGTTTGTTACTTCCCCTTGGCTTCCGTAGAGCCACGCAGAAATGAAAACTATTGAAAAGAAAATAAGGCAGCCGATTATGATTGCGATGGTTCTGCTTCTGCGGTCATGAAGTTTGAGTGCGTGAATCATTATGCTGCGCTCCATTTTTTCCGCATTCTGGGGTCGACTATCAGGTAAATGAGGTCAGCAACGGTATTGCCGATAAAAACAAAAGTGGCACTGAAGAGAACTATTCCTAAAAGTAAAGGCACATCACCTCTGTAACCGGCTTCGACAGTAGCCCTTCCTAATCCCGGATATGAAAAAACCTGTTCTGCTAAAACTGCGCCGCCGAATAATTCGCCAAGCGATGCAAATTGAAGCGTTACAGCTGGGATCGCAACGTTTCGCAGGGCATGACGGAAGGCAATCCCCAGATCTTTCTCGCCTTGAGCTCTTGCAAACAGGGCATAATCGCTGTGCATTGCCTCAACCGTTTTTTCACGGGTGTGAAGAGTAATCTGGGCAATTCCGACCAGCGAAAGAGTTATTGCCGGAAGTATGAGGTGATGAATTCTTTGAAATAGTGTGGCTTCCATTTCGCTTGATCCTACAGGCCATGCACAGCAAACCGGAGTCCAGCCCAGCTGAACCGAAAACACTGTGAGCAAGACTATCCCGACCCAGAATGTCGGCGTGGAGGCCATGGTATACGCATATAAACGAATTGCTTTATCCAGCGCAGAGTCTTCGAACGCTCCGGCAAGTACGCCGAGAATAAAACCCAATCCGCCCGATAACAGCCACGCTACGGACATCAGCCAAAATGAAGTTACAAACCGTTTTTTTAAGACTGAAATGACAGGTTCGTTAAAAATTGTGGATTTTCCAAGATTGCCTTTTATTACCTGTTCGCCCCATTTAAAAAATCTTGTTATGGGAGGCTGGTTGAGCCCCCATCTCTGAGCGATTACTTCGCGTTGTTCCGGTGAAATTTTCAGTATTGACGGCCCGAGGTAAGCATCAATCGGATCAATGGGGGAAAAGCTGACCAATGTATATGACAGTATTGCAACTGCAATGAGTAGCAATACAAGGTGAACAGCTTTTTTTGCGAGAAACTTAAGTATTCTTTTTGTCATGGTGTACCGGAATTTCGGTCAGGAAGAAATTTCTTCCTGACCGATTTGTTCACTTATAAGATTATTCAGAAATCCATTTCCACTCTTGAATGTTTGTTGTGATCGGCCAGCCGTGACCATGCGGTTCCATTTGGGATTTGCCTACATCCAGACTTTTATTCACAAAGTAGGTGTGGTCGAGGTTAACCAGCCATGCCCATGCAGCATCACCGGGAACAGTGAATCCTGTTTTTCCATCCCATTGAGCTTGTTTCCAATATGGAATTGATTCCTCAAAGGATTTTGCGGTACGGGCCTGATCTAAATATTTATCAACAACTGGGTTGGAGTAGAATCCAGCGTTCCAGTACATAGGTTCAGGGCCGGAAGTGTGGTAAAGATTGTACATTTCGAGCGGGCTGTGATCGCCGAAACCGTAAACAACGACATTTGAGTTAGTCAGATCGTTTTTGATGCGATCCCAGCTTACACCTTTTGGAGTAGCTTCAATGCCGATAGGGCGGAGCATATCGGAAATGGCAAGAGCCAATCCTTGGCGTAAAGAATCTTTGGAGTTGTAAAGAACAGTAAATTCAGCTTTAAGGCCGTTCTTTTCGCGAATGCCGTCACCATCCGTGTCTTTCCATCCGGCTTTTTCCAGAATGGCGATAGCTTTTTTAGGATCGTTGTCTTTGAAACGGATAGCTGCGTTATCCCAAGGAAGATCATCAACCACACCGAAAGCGGGGCGGCCGTATCCGTCCAGAACACCTAGGACTAAAGCTTCTCTGTCAATGGCGTAGTTAATGGCTTTGCGGATGGCTATATCAGCAGTAACATTGTTGCCGATAGCCAATCCATTAGGAGTCTTTTGGCCGACATTTGGAACCATCGGGAACATTAAACCGCGGTTATCAACGCTTTTAACAACGTGCAGTTTCATGCCCGGTATGTCTTGGCGAGCAAGGTTGGAAGGTACGCCAAGTACGTCGACCTGTCCGGCACGTGCCGCCGCAAGGGCTGCATCTTCATCTGAAAAAAGGAAGACGAGTGTTTTAATTGAAGGCTGTTCTCCGTAATATTTATCATTGGCTTCAACTATCAACTGCTGTCCTTCGTCCCAGCGAACAAGCTTGTACGGGCCTGATCCTATTGGATTACGACCATAATTTGGACCGTAAAGTTTTGCAGGGACAATTCCTAATGTAATCAGATGCTGAATAAATGTAATGTCCGGCTCTTTAAGCTTAAGGGTGACAGTTGAATCGTCCACAGCGGTTGCTGATTCAAGCGGGGAAATATCTACTTTTCCGCCGGATTCAAGTGCCTTATTGTATGTGAAGGCTACATCTTTGGCGGTTAGCGGTGAGCCGTCTGAAAAAACAACACCTTTACGGATTGTTACTGTCCATGTCTGGCGGTCTTTTGAAAGAGTCCATTTTTCAGCCAGGTCAGGAATAATGTTTAGATCTGAATCTCGTTTCAGCAATGTACTCTGAAATAAGGGATTACCATAAGCCCCCCAGCCTAAAAGCGGATCATACCCTTCAGCATTTTCTCCACCGACAGCGAGTACCAGTTTGTCTTTGGCAGCAAAGGCTGTGCAGGCAATGGTCAGCAAAAAAATGCTTAACACGAAAACCTGCAAGAGACGTTTTCCAGTATAAGTTTTTTTAAACACGGAGACCTCCAAGATTGTTTTTTAAAAGTCATATGTATTAAATGTTACATATGTCAAGTTAGTAACACCTAAAGAGGTTGTGTTTTTTTATTTTAAATATTTGAATCTGATAGGTTTTTATCGTGATTTGTTGGAGTGAGTGGTGGGTAAATGTGATAGTATTGATTGATGAGGGTTATAGTTGGGGGTGGTGGATTTTTCTTGGGCGGATTGAGATTGATTATAAAAAGGTAAAGGACTCAAACCGTACAGCTTGAGCCCTTAATTCTTTTCGATTCTTTATCCATCTAATCTGTCTGATCACTTCAGTGAGTCACAAACAGGCCATACTAAGAAAGGTTCACCGGATTTAAATCCAACCCCGATAGCACCTTTATTTAGGTACAAAGCCATGGCCCAGTTATATTCAAAGCTGCTTGATGTGGATGACCAGTAGGAGTCGCCAAGATTAGTGAATGGATGTGATGCAGTAAGTGCAGGGTAGGCGTTGGAGGCATCTACTAAGCTTTCCAATTCTCTAATAGTTGGAAGCCTCCAATTTGTGGAGCCTTGCTGTTTGTTGAAATTTTGCACTTTTTCTAATGCTTGTTCCCATGAAACAAGTCCGCATAAGTCGGCTTTTTTAAGCCACGTAAGACCCGTAAGTAAATCTGTTGCGGTTTGCTCGTTTACTTTGAAGCGTGGACTTGGCAGTGGTTCCCCGTTTTGCGTGTCACGTCCTGCGTGGTCATAGAGTATCGTCTGTCCGGTGGCTGGAAGTATTGAGCTTTCACCTGCTACCGGCCATAGCAGGGAATCTTCGGACTTATGACCGAAAAACATGCGGCCGCCTTCAGTATGCACGCGCCAAGCATGGTCCGGTAATCCTGCGTAAGTGGTGCTGGACCAGTACCAACCTAGAAAAACTGAACCGAAAGGATGATCCGGCAAAGCTGGTTTTTTACGTGCAAAACTTATGAGGCTGAAAAGTTCCCGCCTGCTTGGCATTCGCCAGTCATTACGTCCTGCGAAATTATTTTCATTCATGGTGCTGATGAAATCAAAGCTTTCTTCCCAAGGTAGCGGGAATTCCGCCGGAGAGGAATTTGTCGTCCAGATCAGTCCGGTTAATAAATCTTGTGTAATGTCACCATCAGATTTGAATCTCGGCTCGGGCCACGGAATACCCTTAGCTAATTCACCGTCTTGCCCGCTGTTTTTGCACGGAATGATTTTTCCAGCAGAGTCGTAGCAGGAGCGTTGGCCTGTAGAGAGGGGGAGAATGGTTGAAATCTTTTTTGATTTATTTTGCTTATTCATGGCGGCTTTATTGTTAAGAGATGTTTTTCGGGATGTATGCTTTTATTAAAACATTGATTAGATGATTTGGCAAAAAAATGATTTTTAACGGCAGGCTCTTGAATATAAGAAGGAAAGAGGGTGATGATGTTTAAATTTTAAGTCAATCACCTATAAAATCACCTATTGTAGTAATTTCCCCAAAATTAAAGGGCCCAAACTTTACAGCTTGAGCCCTTTAAAATGGCGGAGAGGGTGGGATTCGAACCCACGTACGGGGATGAACCCGTAACTCGATTTCGAGTCGAGCGCGTTACGGCCAGACTTCGCTACCTCTCCTCATATATATAGTGGCTGAAAAAGGACTTCCAGCCTTGGGGAAGTGGTAGTCATATACATTCTTGATGTGAGACGCAAGAATATTCAGGCAAAAAATTGTGAAAGTTTTTGAAGTATGGGTGGAAATATTCGGTGAAAAATAAATTTGATTTATTTTCGTCTTTGCAGAAAAAAACTTTGCAGCATGGTCCTGCATTCGTCAGCGCGGACTCCGCCTAGTACCCAGAATTTGTGATTGGCGAAGGTCAGGTCTGTGCCTTCCATATTCGAGACAACTGCTCCGGCTTTAATATCCGGCGCACCGAAAATTATGCCTGCCACTCGTGCATGAATAATTGCTCCTAGGCACATTATGCACGGCTCAAGAGTCACGGCTAAGATTGTCCCTTGCGGTAATCGGTAATTGTTCAGACTGTTGCAGGCTGAGCGTAAACATTTAATTTCTGCGTGAGCGGACGGGTCGTAATCTGTGACCGGACTGTTGCTTCCGGTTCCTAAAATTTTGCCATCCTGCGAAAAAAGAGCCGCTCCTATGGGAACTTCTCCGTTACTGCGCGCAATAAAGCCCTGCCTCATAGCAACGTCCATCATGTCGCGCCATGTCTGGCCTTGCGGAGGTGTAACGGGCGGATTGCCGCGGATAATTATTTCATCAGGATTATTCATAATAAAATTGGAGGAAGAAATTTAATTCTCCCTCCATATAAGCTGTAAACAATTAGAGACAGATAATCTCGTCTTAAATAGACTTAAGGTAATTTACGCCGCCTTCAAGCAGAGCAAGCCCCAGAGTAGGCACGTTGCCTCTTGTCCATTTAGGGTGATTGGTGGTGTGGTTAAATGCTTCAGGATGCGGCATAAGGCCTAATATGCGTCCGGAAGGGTCTGTCAGGCCGGCTATGCCGAGCGGAGAACCGTTCGGGTTGGCAGGGTATTCAAGAGTGACTTCACCGCTGTCTTCATCGATATATTGCAGCGCGATGAGATTTTTTTCTACCAATTGCTCTAGAAGGGCATCAGTGTCAGGAATTATTTTACCTTCACCGTGACGAACCGGCAAATGTAGTGTTTTAATATTTTTTGTGAAAATACAAGGAGATTCCGGATTAGCTTTGAGATGTACCCAACGTGCTTCGAACCTTGCGGAATCATTGTAACTAAGTGATACCTGACGGGTGAAATACTCACCGCCTACAGCAGGTAAAAGGCCGAGTTTTACTAAAAGTTGGAATCCGTTGCAGATGCCGAGAATAATTCCGCCATCTTCAAAGAATTTTTTAATCTGATCTACAAGCGGGGATCCGTCAGCAGTTTGTGCATGCTTCCAGCGAAGGGCGGCGGCCTGCGCAGCTCCGAGGTCGTCTCCATCAAGGAAACCACCGGGAAATATAAGATAATTATATCCTTCAAGGCTTGTTTTGCCTGCGGCAAGATCAGAAAAATATGTGATATCTACTTCGTCAGCTCCAGCTTTTTTTGCTGCGTGTGCTGATTCCTGTTCACAATTGGTTCCGTATCCGGTAATGACCAATACTTTAACGCGGGCCATATATTTTCCCCTCCTAGGTTGACAATCGAAATATTCAGAGACTAGTTTGTCCGTGTTTTGAAGAGAGGAACATAATTGCGGCTCTGCTTTCCGTCAACAACCTATATTCCTCAGGACGTACCGCTAACACAAAAAAATGATGTCGGATACGCCTGAATGTAGGATGTTTACTGGGGTGGTATCGTTTTGTGTTTTTTTTAAATACGACTTTATTCGCTGTGCATTTTGTTTTATGTACAGTGAGCGTTTAAATAAATAATCCATCATGGATGGGAGCATCATGAAAACCAAGTTTATATTCATCACCGGAGGCGTTTTGTCCTCTTTGGGCAAAGGACTGGCTGCGGCCTCAATAGGCGCACTTCTTAAAGCTAGAGGGCTTACTGCGACAATTCAAAAGCTCGATCCTTATATCAATGTCGACCCCGGAACCATGAATCCCTTCCAACATGGCGAAGTCTATGTAACGGATGACGGCGCGGAAACAGATTTAGACCTCGGACACTACGAGCGTTATTTGAATGTTCCGCTCAATCAGAATAACAACTTTACTTCCGGACGTATCTATCATTCCGTAATTACTAAAGAAAGACGCGGTGATTACCTCGGTGGCACTGTTCAGGTTATTCCTCACATTACTGATGAAATTAAGCAGGCAATCCTCGGCGTTGCTAAAGGTGAAGATGTTGCTTTAATTGAAATCGGCGGAACCGTCGGTGACATCGAAGGACTTCCTTTCCTTGAAGCTATTCGCCAGCTCCGTTCTGAGCTTGGAAGTGAAAATGTTCTGTACCTTCATCTGACTCTTGTCCCTTACCTCAAGGCTGCAGGTGAAGTTAAGACTAAACCGACACAGCACAGTGTTAAAGAACTGCGCAGCATCGGTATTCATCCTGATATTATTCTTTGCCGCAGTGAAGTTGAGCTTGAAGAAAGTATTAAACTTAAAATTGCACTTTTCTGTGACGTTGATCGTGACGCTGTTTTCACCGCAGTTGATGTTGATTCTATCTACAGAGTTCCATTATCTTTTTATCAGGAAGGACTTGATCAGAAAATAGCTATTCTTCTTAATCTTCCTGCAAAAAATTGTAATCTTGATCCTTGGAAAGAGCTTAATTACAAGCTTGATCATCCTAAAGGTGAAACTACAATTGCAATTGTCGGTAAGTATGTTGATCTTAAGGAAGCTTATAAGAGTTTACATGAAGCCTTGATTCATGGCGGTGTTGCAAATGATGTTGCCGTTAAACTGCGTTATGTTAATTCAGAAGAGCTGACAGCAGAGAATATTGCTGAAATGCTTATCGGTATTGACGGCGTTCTGGTTCCAGGTGGATTCGGAGCACGCGGCGTTGAAGGTAAAATTACCGCAATTCAGTATGCCCGCGAAAATAAAATTCCGTTCTTCGGAATTTGTCTGGGTATGCAGTGTGCTGTTATTGAATATGCCAGAAACGTTCTCGGTCTTGCTAAAGCTAATTCAGAAGAATTTGACAAAGACGGACCGGATTCAGTCATCTACTTGATTAAAGAATGGTTTGATTACCGTACCAAGAAGACTGAAAATCGTTGCGAAGAAAGTGATAAGGGCGGAACTATGCGTCTTGGAGCTTATCCTTGCAAAATCGCTGAAGGAACAAAAGCGATGGATGCGTATGGTAAGGCTGAGATTCAGGAACGTCATCGTCACCGTTATGAGTTCAACAAAGAAGGTTACGCGGCTAAATTTGTTGAAGGCGGCCTTGTTTTAAGCGGTCTTTCTCCTGATGAATCCCTTGTTGAAATTGTTGAGGTCCCAGATCATCCGTGGTTTGTCGGTTGTCAGTTCCATCCGGAATTTAAATCTACTCCTATGAATGTTCACCCTCTGTTCAGAGACTTCATTAAAGCTGCTTGTGACAATAAATAAGATTAATTTAGGGAGCTGAATTATTTTGACCCCTGATGAATTATATTCCAAAAGTGTGCAGGGCCCGTTTATATTAGCGGGGCCCTGCGCCCTTGAAAGTTTCGAAGTAGCAATGAGCACTGCTAAAGTTCTGGCAGAGATAGCCTCACGTCTGGATGTGACGGTTATTTTTAAAAGCTCTTTTGATAAAGCAAACAGAACCTCTGTTGATTCTTTCAGAGGTCCGGGACTTGATGAAGGGGTGAAATGGCTTGCCCGCATCAAAGAAGAGACCGGTTTGCCTATCGTTACCGATATCCATTTACCTGAACAGGCTGCGCCCGTCGCCGCTGTTGTAGATGTTTTGCAGATTCCGGCATTCCTGTGCAGGCAGACGGATCTTCTTGTCGCGGCAGGAAAAACTGGGCGCGTTGTTAATGTCAAAAAAGGACAGTTTGTCGCTCCGCAGGATATGGCCCATGTGGTCGGAAAAATCCGCTCCACAGGCAATAACCGTATCTGGCTGACAGAGCGCGGTGCCAGCTTCGGCTATCACAATCTAGTTGTCGATATGCGTTCTCTTTCAATTATGAAAGATCTCGGATGTCCTGTTGTTTTTGATGCAACTCATTCTGTGCAGCTTCCCAGCGGTCTCGGCGGAAAATCCGGCGGACAGCGGGAATTTGTGCCGGTTTTGTCGCGTTGTGCTGTTGCCGGAGGAGCTTCCGGTGTTTTCATGGAAGTTCATCCTGATCCTGATTGTGCTCTTTGCGACGGTCCGAACAGCTGGCCGCTTGATAAAACGGAAGACCTGATTAAAGATTTACTTGCCGGGTGGAGCATTAAATATGCATGTTGAGAAATTGGCAGCTAAAATTAAGCTCCTTATTCTGGATGTTGACGGAGTCCTTACTGATGGAGGTCTTTACTACGACCATCAGGGAAATGTGACTAAACGTTTTAACGTTCAGGATGGTCTCGGGATTAAGTTTGCACAGCAGGCTGGGCTTCAGCTTGCTGTTATAACTGGTCTTAACCACGGCGCAGTAGAGAATCGCATTAAAGAACTGGGAATTACAGAATATTATCCCGGACAGCGTAAAAAACTTCCTTTCTATGAAAAGCTGATACAAGAAAAAGGGCTTAAACCGGAAGAAGTCGCCTATATTGGAGACGACTGGATTGATGTCCCGGTGATGCTTAAAGTAGGATTGCCTATGGCTGTTTGCAATGCTCAGCCTGAAGTTATCGGTATTTCCAAGTGGGTTTCCAAAAAGCCCGGCGGTCATGGAGCTGTAAGAGAAGCAATTGCCTTTCTGCTTGATTGTCAGGGACTCCTTGAGAATATCTGGCTCGAGTGGGCCGAATAAATGGGCCGGATCAGCTCTGTTTGCGTGCTTCTTGCTGTGCTTTTTACCGGTATTGTTACCGGTACACTGCTTGGAAGTAAGTTTGCTCCGCGCCCACCTATGGCCGGTGGCCCGATCGATCCTCCTCCGCTGGGAGATGGTAGCAATTCTGATGTTTCTGCCGAAGGGATTGAATTGGTTCAGGGAACAGGCGGGGATATCGAGTGGGTTCTTCGCGCGGGAAATGCCGATTACGATCAGGAAAACGGTATTGTTAAAGCAGATAAGCCAAAAGTTACATATTATTTAGGCCGTGATAGAAAAAAAGTTTATGTCAAGGCTCTTTATGGCGAAGTCAGTCAGCAAGGCAAGGGTCTCAAATTATGGGATCATGTTGAAGGTCATTATGAAGATATGAGGCTTCAATCTGATAAGCTGGATTTCAATCCTAAAGAAAATCTCATTTTTCTTGAAGGGAATGTAAAAGTTCAAAGCCCTTCGATCTATATTAGTTCTCAAAAAGTTAAAGTTGACTTAAAAACCAGAGAAATAATGATTGAAGACGGAGTGGAAGCCCTTATAGCACCTGATACGGTAGCAATGCCATAGTAGAAGCGAGTATAAATTGAGTAGCATATCTGAAAATAAATCATTGTTTCGCAGTTTCTGTCAGGCTGCATTCACGGCCTTTGCATATACTGCTTCGGCACTTATTTGTGCGGTATTATTTTTCCCTTTTTTTACAACTGATTCTATAGCCCATGCTGCAAAGGCAGAGCTTATGATCACTCAGTCTATCGCTAATATTAGAGAAAACCCTGATTTGAAAGCTGAAGTTGTCTGGGTTTTATCACCTGCGGAAAGTTTCAGTGTCGGTAAAGAGAAAGGCGGATGGCTCCCTGTTTATCCGGCTTCATCAAATTTGTCAGACTCACTTGTCGGTTATATTTCTAAAAAAATTGTTGTTCCCGCTGCTAAAAACAGCCCCGTCGTTGACTGGGGTGATGTCAGATACGTGGGAACCCCTCTTGAGTATCACGCAGAGCGTTCTTTAAAATCAGCTGTCGCCGGTAAATTAGCAGAAGGCGATAAAATTAAAGTCGGCTTTTTGCATGGCGGCTGGTACGCAGTTTTTAATGCTGACAAACCTGTTGTTTCGGAAAATGATGCTCTGGGTTTTGTTAAGGAAAGTTCTGTTAATATCAATCTTGATGATGCCAGAATTAGATATGCTGTACGAAAAATAAATGTAATTAAAAAGCCTGTTGCATCGTCTAAAGCTGTAGGCGTTCTGAATCCTGGGTACCGTGCACAGGTCGGGAAAGAAAAGGGCGGAATGTACGCTCTTTATCGTATAGATACTATGGTAAAAGAAGATACTCCGGTGTGGGGATATGCTTGGGGACCATTTCTTGCTGCTTATCCTAAAAATCTGGAAAAGAAAAAAATGGCGGGAATTGATACCCGTAAAGCTGAGCTGGAAGCTGAACAGAAAAAGAAAGAAGTTGAACTGAAAGAACGCGCCGACTCGCTTGCTTCCATGGATAAAGCTATGGATGCGGTTGTAAACGCACCGATTGTGACTAAATCAATGTTTGCTCAGGCTGTTCTTAATGTCCGTTCCGAACCTGATGTTAAGTCGCTTATTGTGGACAAACTTGAATTAGGGCAGGCGGTACTCGTCGGACCTGAAGAAGGTAAGTGGTTCCCTATTTTTAAGGCCGGAGATACTCCTGATAGCAAAATGGAGATAGTCGGGTATGTTTATAACGCATATTTGAGTACAGAACCTCCTGCAGAAGTTAAAAAGGAAGCACCCGCTAAGAAACGTGTTCCAGGCGGCCCAGATGAAGTGCCTATTAAAATCACTTCCAAAAAGATGACTTTCAGTGAGAATAAGAATCAAATCACTTTTTCCGGCGATGTAACAGTTGTAAGACTTGATGTTACCTTAACGTCGGATACTCTTACCGCTATGTTAAAATCAGGCGGAGATTCTCTTAAAGATACCCAAAATAAAATTAAAGAAATTATAGCAACAGGCAGCGTAAATGTTGTTATGAATAATCGCAAAGGTTCATGCGATAAACTGACTTTTGTTGTAGGTGATTCGATTATCCTTATGGAAGGGAATGCAAAGCTGCAAGACGGTCCTAACTTAGTTCAAGGTAATTTGATCAAGTTTTATCTGAAAGACAACCGTTCTGAAGTTGTCGGTGGTGATAAGCCTGTTGAAGCAATCTTTTTCACTCCTAAAAATGTCGCTCCATAGTTTTTTATTAACAAATTTTATAGGATTTATATGTCTTCGATAATCGCCAACAAGCTGGTTAAAAACTACGGACAGAAAGAAGTTGTTCGCGGTATAAGCTTAAATGTTAAAGAAGGTGAAGTTGTAGGTTTACTTGGTCCTAACGGAGCAGGTAAAACCACCACTTTCTATATGCTTGTGGGTGTTGTTAAGCCTACTTCCGGCGATGTTTATCTTAATAAAAATCAGATCACCCGCTGGCCGCTGCATGAAAGAGCAAGGCATGGAATCAGTTATCTTCCGCAGGAAAGTTCTATATTTAAGAAGCTTTCAGTTCGTAAAAATCTGGAAATTATTATTGAGCATACCGGTCTTTCCGGTAAAGCAATCCCTATGCGGGCGAATCAGCTTTTGGATCAGCTCGGAATTTTGCGGCTGGCAGAACAGAAAGCTCTTTACCTTTCCGGCGGTGAGCGCCGCCGTCTTGAGATTGCAAGGGCTCTTATTAATGATCCCAAATTCATTCTGCTTGATGAGCCGTTTGCAGGGATTGACCCTATCGCGGTTATTGAAATTCAGGATATCATTTCTTCGCTCAAAGATATGGGACTCGGAATTCTTATTTCAGACCATAATGTCAGAGAAACATTAAGTATCTGTGACCGGGCTTATTTGGTATATGAAGGGCGCGTAATTTTGAACGGTGCTCCGGCGAGCATTGTAAAAAATTCCAAGGCACGCCGTTTATACCTCGGAGACAGTTTCAGTCTCTGATTTCTTGCTGCATGCTTTGTTTACGATCATATTCCCCCTTTTGGCCGGAAGATTTTGCGCGCATTCTGACCATTTTATCTTATCGGTTCTTGCTATAGCCCCCACTCAATTTAAGTAAATTTACCAATGTAGATTTACACTGACGCAGAACATTGGTACACTTTTTTCATGTACAATTTTAAAATTTGAAAGGTCCTGAAATTACGGATAAATATGTACTAATTCTTGCATGAGCTTCCTTAGTGTGGCATACTTAAATCAAGCTCAACGACAAGAAAAACATTTTTTTTGAAAATTTGTTGAAGGCCAATTTTATTGATCTGAATAATGTAAAAGATACTGCTTAAGCATATCAGAGGGTGGCAGGAATATATGGGACTGGAACTTAGACAACAATTAAAGCTTTCGCAGCAGCTGGTGATGACTCCTCAGTTGCAGCAGGCAATTAAATTGTTGCAGCTCTCCCGATTAGAACTGCTTGATACTGTTCAGCAGGAGTTGCTTGAAAATCCTATACTTGAAGAGGCTGAGGCTTTAGAACGGACTGACAGCCCTGATACTGAGGCAGGAACCGCAACGGCAGAAGATATTGCTATATCCCGTGAGGCTGACTGGGATAATTATCTCGGCGAATTTTCCAGTACTTCCAAGCAGGCCGGAACTAAAGAAACGGAGTCTCTTGACGAAGGGATGTCTTTTGAAGCACGGATGACCAAGGCAACCACACTTGAAGGTCATTTATCGTGGCAGCTGTGTCTTTCAAATTTTACAGAGAAAGAGCTTGTTGTCGGTGAGTGTATTATAGGTAATTTAAGCAGTAATGGGTTTTTACGAATTGAATTAGATGATATTTGTGAGACATGCCATGCCGAAATGGAAGATGTTGAAAGGGTTCTGAACCGAATTCAAAGATTTGATCCTGTCGGAGTTGCAGCCCGTAGCCCACAGGAATGTTTGCTTATTCAGCTAGAGGTTCTGCGTCTTGATGATGACCCTATCCTTGTTTCGCTGGTTAGAGATCATTTAGAAGATTTAGAGAAGAATAGATACAAGCCTCTTGCTCGAAAGTTTAAGCTTAGTATGGAAGATCTCAAGAGCTATATTGACCTGATGCAAACTCTTGATCCTCTTCCCGGTTCAAGTTTTTCTGGGGGAGAGTCTTTCTATGTCAGTCCTGATGCTTATGTATATGAATATGACGGAGATTTTGTTATAGTCCTGAACGAGGACGGTCTTCCAAAGTTACAGATGAATTCATTTTATGTAGAAACGCTGGCTTCGACAAAGGGAGAAGACAAAGAATATTTTCAGGAGAAGATGCGCTCAGCGCAGTGGCTTATGAAGAGTCTCTACCAACGGCAGCGTACTCTTTATAAGGTTCTGGAATCAATAGTCAGATTCCAAAGAGGTTTTTTTCAGGAAGGAGTATCAAAGCTCAAACCGCTTATTCTTAAAGAGGTGGCGGAAGATATTGAAATGCATGAATCTACAGTAAGCCGAATTACGACAAGCAAGTATGTGTCGACTCCGCATGGGATTTATGAGCTTAAATTTTTCTTTAACAGTGCTCTCGGACTTGATGACGGTTCGCAAGTCGGGTCCGAATCTGTTAAGGCTCTGATTAAGTCTTTGATAGGCGAAGAAAATAGTAAAAAACCTCTGAGTGATGAAAAAATAGCCGAGATGCTCAAGATTGAACTTGAGGTCAACATCGCCAGACGGACTGTAGCAAAATACAGAACTGCAATGGGAATTAAATCCTCATCCAAGAGGAAGCAGGTATTCTAGCAGTTCAGTAGAAAAGCATATTCACCCTTTACTCAAGGAGGATTCATATGAATGTTGCATTTACTTTTAAGAACTTTGACCCGTCTGACCATTTGAAGGAATATGCGAACACCAGGTTTACTAAGCTTGAAAAGTTTATAACAAATCCTGATAATACTGAAATGCAGGTCAACTTGTCTGTTGATAAGATCAGACACGTTGCAGATGTTATTTTCAGCTCCGATAATATTCATATCTCGGCATATGAAGCATCGGATGATATGTATTCAACTGTAGATTTGGTCCTTGCCAAGCTTGAAGTTCAGCTTAGACGTATGCGTGATAAGATGAGAGATCACAGACGTATCGAAGCTGCCCCCGGGCGTATGGACGTAATCAGCTTCACAACTGAGGAAGACGAAAAGTCTGAACCTACGATTGTTGAAACTGATCAGTTTGTGCCAAAGCCCATGTCTGTAGAGGAAGCCGCTATGCAGCTTCAGACCCTCGACCATGAATTCCTTGTTTTCAGAAATGCAGATACTGAAGCTGTTAATGTTATTTACCGTCGCAAGAATGGCGACTTTGGGTTGATTGATCCGGGATATTAATTGATGATAATAAATGATAATTTAGATAAGGAGCTGGTCCTTTTTGAACTTGAAAGTTCTGATAAGGAAGGCGTTCTGAGAGAAATGGTGACAGTACTTAATGCTAAAGGTGTTAAGCTAGATGTTGAAACCGCTCTCAAGGTCCTTATGACTCGTGAAAAATTAGGAACAACCGGTATAGGGGATGGCATTGCCATCCCCCACGGTAAATTGGACTGTCTTGAAGATATCTTTGTAGTTGTCGGTAGAAGCGGCAGCGGGATTGATTTTGAAGCTTTAGACGGTGAACCATGTCATATTTTCTTTATGGTTCTGGCTCCTGATCAAGGCGCCGGTACTCATTTGAAAGTACTTGCTCAAATATCCAGACAGCTTAAAGATGCAACTTTTAGAGAAGCATTCAAAAATGCTCAGAACCAGCAGGAATTGTTGAATCTACTGAATATCACTTAATTTAGGACATCGTGGAGGTCTTTTAGGTGGAAAGTGCAGACTCATTTCCGGTTATAGTTGTCAGCGGACTTTCAGGGGCCGGGAAATCAACAGTTTTAAAGGTCTTCGAAGATTTAAGGTTTTTCTGTGTCGACGGGCTTCCTGCAAGTATGCTGGCAAAGCTCGTTGAACTTTTTAAGGGTAAGGATGAAAATTATCGAGGACTTGTTCTCGGGATGGATCTGCGTCAATCGGATTTTGTCGAGGAATGGCAGTCTACCTGTGCACAGCTTGGCTCAAATGGAGTTTGCCCGAGTTTAATTTTTTTGGAAGCCAGACTTCCGGAATTGGTCAGACGTTATGCAACAACTCGCAGACCTCATCCTCTCGAATCTAAAAAGTTGGGACTTGAGCAGGCTTTGGAAGAAGAGAAAGTTCTTCTTGAACCTCTTCGTAGTGCCGCAGACCTTATAATCGACACAACGACCTATTCAATTCATGATCTCAGGCGTAGAATTCAGGAAAAATGGTCGGCTCTAACCGAAGGGAAGTCCGGCCTTCGTGTTAATGTTATTTCTTTCGGGTTTAAACATGATGTTCCGACCGAAGCGGATATGGTCATGGACTTAAGGTTTTTACCCAATCCATATTTTGATGAAAAATTGCGCCCGCTGTCAGGTCAGGATAAAGCTATTTCAGATTATGTGTTAGGGTCTGAGACAGGTTCGGTTTTTATTGAGAAATATTTAGATTTCCTTCAGTATATTCTTCCGCTTTATGAAGCGGAAGGGCGATACAGACTTACAATAGCTGTCGGGTGTACAGGCGGAAGGCATAGGTCCGTCGCTGTTGCAGAACGGATATTTGCCATTCTTAAGAAGAGCGGATACTCTGCTAGTCTTGAACACAAGCATATAAATTTAGACTAAAACCGTATTTTTTACGAAAACTTATATCGGGAATATAGATGGATACGGAAGCAAGTAAAGTCGGAATAGTTATTGTGACGCATGGGCACTTCGGACAGGCCCTTATCGATGCGGCTGAACTGATTGTCGGCCCTCAGGAAAATGTTTTGTCTCTTTGTGTAGATGGAACCAAAGGGATTGATGCTGCTGTTGAATCCTTAAAAAAATTTATTTCTCAGGTTAAAAGCAATGCAGGGGTTTTAATTCTTACCGACATGTTCGGGGGAACTCCTACCAATTTAAGTTTATCCCTGCTTCAGCAAGATGACATTGAAGTTGTGACCGGAGTCAGTCTTCCTATGCTTTTGAAAGCTCTTCAAAAGCGCACTGATTCGTTGCAGAATATGGCCGAAGAGGTCAGCAGAGCAGGAATTAAAGGAATTGTTATTGCCGGGGAAATGCTTAGAAAACGAACTTCAAAAGGTTAATGTATGTTCTGGGTGAGAATCGATAATAGACTGGTGCATGGCCAGATAATTGAAACTTGGCTGCCTTATACCCATGCCAAAAGTATCATTGTTGCTAATGACGCAGTAGCTGATGACTGTTTGCAGCAACAAATAATGTCCCTCGCAATTCCTCAATCTGTCAGTTGCTTTTTTTCTTCTATTGACGATTTGCAGGAATCTGTAATGAATGTCGGTGCTGATTCAAAATGTGGTAATACCATAATTCTTTTTTCCTCTTGTGAGGATTTGCGCCTCGCAATGGAAAAAGGTTTCAAAATTTCTACGGTTAATATCGGTAATATCCATTACGGTCCCGGTAAAAAACAGATATCTCCAAGTGTTGCACTCAGCTCGGATGATGAATCCTGTTTGCACTTTTTTAAAGGACAAGGAATTGAACTTGATTTCAGATGTGTGCCTAATGATCCTGTGCAGGTGAGGTTTATATGAACTTGTTGCAAGGATTAGCTTTACCTTTTCCGGCGTGGGCTGCGCTGATAGGTTTTTTTTTGCAATTTTCTCTCTGTTCAGATTTACAATAAATGCCGGTTTACTTGAACGGCCTTTAGTTGCCGGGGCTCTCTGGGGATTTGTTACCGGAGACTATGCTACCAGTTTAAAGATAGCCGTTTTTTTTGAATTATTCTGGCTGGATAATATTCCGGCCGGAACTTATATCCCGCCTCATATTTTAGCGTCTACTTTTGCCGCGCTTGCTTTAACCTCCTCATTCGGTTTTACCGAAGCACCGAAAGTTATGTGCATTCTTCTTGCGTGTCTCCCGCTGGCTCAGCTTGGAGCATGGCTCGAGAATTCTCTGCGACAGTGGCATAACCATGGATATTACAAGTTGTTGAACTGGGCCAGAAAGGGGAAATCCGGTGACGACATGCCGAGAAAGCTTGTTGTTCAATCTATTTTAAGAACTTTGTCTACTTCGTGGCTTTTTTTCTGGACAAGTACCGTCATCCTTCATTACATACTTCGTATATTTTTTCACAAGTGGGGTGGAATTATCGCTCCTGTGGAAATTCAGTGGTCTTTCCTATGGATAGCCGCCAGCCTCGGCGGACTACTGGCTTTGAGGCTTCGTAAGGCTTATGCTACCTTTGTTTTCGGTGTAGTTATTTTTGGTTTTGTCCTTCTTGCCGGCATTGTATGACTTGGCAGGGAGCAGAGATTGTGATAGAAGACACAAGCTCACTTAAGCTACAATATTTTTAGGAGGAATTTATTATGATTTATTCAGTTGGACACAAAAATCCAGATACCGATTCCATTACTTCAGCAATAGCTGTTGCAGATCTTTGGTCTAAAGTTAAAGAAGCAACACAGCCTGTTGCTCAGGGCGAACTAGCTCCTGAAACTAAGTTTGTACTCGATAAGTTCGGTTGTGAAGCTCCTGCTATCATGACTGACGCTACTGACAAGAAAATTATCCTTGTTGACCATTCTGACATTGCTCAGACAATTGACAATCTTAGCAAGGGTGAAGTCGTTGCAGTTGTTGACCATCACAAACTTGGTGATGTTACTACTCCGAATCCTCTTGAAATGTGGGTATGGCCTGTTGGTTGCACCGGTACTATCATCAATGCAATGTACAAGTTCTACAATGTAGAAATTCCTAAAAACATTGCTGGAATCGTACTCTGTGCTATTCTTAGTGATACCGTAATATTCAAGTCCGTTACTACTACTGAAGCTGATAAAGCTGCAGTTGCAGAACTCGCTAAGATTGCCGGTGTTGCTGATGTTATGGCTCTCGGAATGGAAATGTTCAATGTTAAATCTGCTGTTGCAGGTGCATCAATGAACGACCTCATTTTCCGTGACTATAAAGATTTTGATATGTCCGGTAAGAAAGTAGGCGTTGGCCAGCTTGAAGTTGTTGATCTCTCAGTTTTTGATAACATCAAAGCTGACCTTTATGCTGAACTTGAAAAAGTTAAAGCTGAAGGCCGTCACAGCTGTTTCTTGCTTTTGACAGACATCATGAAAGAAGGTTCTGAAATGCTTATCGTTTCTGACGATCCTTCTGTTGTCGAAAAAGCATTCGGTGTTGCTCCTAAAGGAACATCCGTGTACCTTGAAGGCGTAATGAGCCGTAAAAAACAGGTTGTACCTAACTTCGAAAAAGCTTTCTCAGCTTAAGTTTAGTACAAGTTTTTAAAGCTTGATTTTGCCCGGCAAGGTTTACCTTGCCGGGCTTTTTTTATTTGAATAATTTCTGTTGAGTTATAAATTTAATATGTAAGTTGCAATTGTACTAATTTTTTTTTAGCTTTAAATATAAGTTTCAGGAATGAATTGAATTGTAATTGTGGTTTGTTTTTTGCTACAAAATTTTAGTGTGTCAATTTTGCTCATTATCATTTTTTAGACAACTAAAATTTGATTAAATACTAAAAAGATCAGCCCTAAGGTTCAGAATGAATATAACACTTCTTTGCTATGCAACTTTTGCGGCGCAAAGCCCTGAGTCAGCGGATAAATTCCCAATAACAGATGGTGAAACAGTTGGTGATGTTCTACAAAGAGTGGGGATTCCTCTAGATGAGGTTAAGATTATTTTTGTGAACGGTGTATCATCAGGTCTGGGAGTTACATTAGCAGGAGGAGACAGAGTAGGGGTGTTTCCTGCTGTCGGTGGCGGTTGATTTTCGGAATAGTAAAATTTATTTGGGGAGAGATTAAAGATATGAAAGTTTTATTGAAGAGTTCAATAGCAGCGTTTGTATTTTGCTTGTTTTTTGCTTCTTTTGTTCAGGCATCAACTGTTAAAGCTAATAATTGGTATAATGAAGCTACTGGCGTCAAAACTATGAAGTTATGGGTTACCACTCCAGAAGTTTCAATCAAGAGTGTCAGCTTTAATAAAGATTCACTAGACGGTTGGTCGTGGTCTTATTCTGGCAACTCAAGGAATAGTGTTATTCTTACTGGACCAGCTACTTCCGGCATCAAAGATGTTCTCCCAGATTTTAAATTTACAACTCCCAGCAGTAAAACATCTTTTGCTGTAGAATGGGCGGAGATCGGTGGTCCTACAGTACTGACCGGGACAAATTTTTATGAGAATAAAAAATGGACTTTTACAAAGGGTGAGATATCCAATTCATCAACACCGCTTCCAGGCGCACTTCTCCTTATGGGAGGGGGGTTATCAGTATTGGCTTTTTTAAGAAGAAAATTTGCGAAATAATATTTTTTTTTCAAATTAAAAAAGCCGGAAATTTCCGGCTTTTTTAATTTAGAGTGGAAATGATTCATTTCCTGTTTTTGGATGGTTTTAATGGATTGCGAATCCTTAAATAGCATGCTAGTCGCTAATGCTCTTTGTCTTTAATTTAAATTTTCACGAGGAACTAGCTATGGCCAGTCGCTGTCTTTTAAAATCTAAAATTCATAGAGCAACAATTACAAATGCTAATGTAGACTATGAAGGTTCCATTTCTATTGATTCTAATTTGTTAGAAAAAGCTGGAATTCTTCCGTATGAAAGAGTTGATGTCTTAAATGTCGACAACGGAGAAAGGCTTACTACTTATGCAATAGAAGGTGGAGAAGGTGAATTCTGTCTAAACGGGGCTGCTGCGCATAAAGGGCAAGCCGGGCAGAAAATTATTATCTGTACTTATGCTTGGCTTGATGATGATGAGCTCGGGCTGCATAAGCCGAAGGTCGTCCTGTTAGGGGACGGTAACAAAGTTAAACTTGTTCAGAAGTAAATTTAAGGCGTGGATCTCCACGCCTTTTTTCGTTATAAAGCATTGTAAAAATGCAACGAGGTGGCAGGTATGAGTATTTATAAGAATTTAGCAGCATTGATTTTAGTGGCAGGAGTTGCTTCAGGTTGTGCACCGCAGATTAAGATGCAATCAATACCGGTTTCATCAAATCCAATGGGTGCGACGGTTTTTGCCGATGGTAAGACTGTTTGTGAGGCTCCTTGCACTGTTGATCTTGCATGCAATGCTGACCATATCATAACCCTGACGAAAGATCAGTTCCGCCAGCAGGACATAATCATTAAGAGAGTCTATCAGCAGCAGAAGGTTCTGATGAATGCCGTATCCTCGGGAATGTCTTCCTCCTCGATGGCTATTGGAGATAAGACGGCATGGGGAATTGCCAATGGTGTTAACTCTATAGATAGCCAGGAGCAAACAGGGGATGCGTATGTCCTTTCTCCGTCTGCTGTTGCTGTAACGCTGATACCTATGACTCCTCAAGCTCGTTTGGATCAAACAGGATCATTGTCCCCCCATATTCAAAGTCTGACTGACACAGACCGTGCGCAGATCAGCTATGTTCTTGAGACTCTTAAGTCAGGTTCACAGTTCAGTTGGACAAATGATCAAACCGGTATTCAATACTTGATAATGGCTCACGGTATTTTATCAGGCTATGATGTTCCAACCAGATCTTTTTCACTTAAGATGACATCAATGGGGCATAGCTCTATGTATGATGGTAAGGCGAGTAGGTCTGATGCTGGCAAGTGGACTATTCTAAGGGATGGAACACCCGATTCTATATCTTCATCTGATTCGAACGTTGAGACAGCTCAACCTGCTCAGATGAATTCTGATTCCTTCATTGAAGATGCCGCTAAAGCCGCTGCTATCGGGGCCGCTCCGAATATAAAAGGTGGAGTAACTGGAAAAAGCGGATCTTCTAGCGAGTCATTTAACGGCTCTACATATAATAAGAAGAGTTCTGAGACCAAAGTTAAAGCCAGCGTAAAGGTGAATCCTGCTGAGGCTGTTGACGTCTTAGATACACTGCTTGAAGGGTCAAACAAGTAAGTCCGGTCTTATCTATATATATAGTATTCACATAAAGGTCTGGGATAGATTTTAGAACAGTGAATTTAGCTGAATAAATTAATACGGCAGAATCCCTTTATTTATGGGGATTTTGCTGTAATCGTCAGGTTTTTAAAGTTTATATATCCACAATAATTCAAAAACCTGTTGACTGTTTGGAGTGATTTACATAGAACCTCTTTCTCGGGTCGGCAACGGCTGAACGCCACAGCACTTC
>NZ_FWZU01000009.1 GCF_900177375.1 Desulfovibrio gilichinskyi
ATCATAAGTTCGACGTTTGGGCTTGGTCATTTACTTCTCCTGTAAAAGTCAGGATAGTTACTTAACCGTGTGTCCGCAAATCTATAGCAGGATCAAGATTAATAATTAGTTTAACGGCAGACTTCTTAAATTCTTCTGAATACTTTTGATTACTCATGAGCGTTTCTCCTGCATGAGCTGACCTTAACCTCTCGGGTTGTGTCCGTCATCTATAGAGCAGTTCACATTACTCATATTGGGTTGTTCATAATTATATATTCAGCGTTTGTGTTGCGTTGTTATATGAGGTATCATTGAAAGGTGCGCGTATGGGAGTGTGGTGTATTGGAAGTTTTTTTATGTAATTTTATTGTTACAGTAGATCTAATTCCACCCAAAAAATGAGGTATCAATGATGTCACCAATTTCTCATGTAATTTTTATTCATGGTATTTCAAATAAGCCTGCTCCTAATGAACTAAAACGCATCTGGCTCGAGGCTCTTTCAGAACTTCGCGAAGACAGCTCAGGCTTTGATTTGGCTGCTGCTGGCGTGAAAAGCACTTTTATTTATTGGGCTGATTTGTTTTATGATACACCTTTGTCTCCAGGTGACTATGAAAGTACTAGTGATGATTTTTCTGATGGTTTGTCTTCTAATTTAGAGCTAGACGATGATCCGTGGACACAGAAAATGTTAGAGCATTTTCCAATCACTGACGAAGATACTTTTGATGCCGTTACAGTCAAAAGTGGTGTGGAGGGGTATAAACGTATTCCGTTGCCGTGGGTTGTTAAAAAGATAATTATTAAAAGATTATTAAAAGAGGTTCATGATTATTTGTTTAATGTTGGAGGGGTTCGGAAGACAATTAGAAGTCGGGTTGTTTCTGCTCTTAATAATGCAAAATCAGATGGCCGGGTTGTGCTAGTTGGGCATAGTCAAGGGTCAATTATTGCTTATGATGTGTTGACTTGTGAGTCTCTAGATTGCCCTGAAATTGATAGTTTTATGACTTTTGGTAGTCCTCTTGGGATCGATGAAGTTCAAGATAAATTGTCGTGGAATCGTGAAAATGGTTTTCCGGGAAAAGTGAAGGGCGATTGGGTTAATATTTATGATTCAGGTGATCTCGTTTCAAAGTTAGATGCTCGACTTTCAGATGATTTTAAAAAGAACGGAAATAAAGTGATTGTCGATATTAAAGAGAATAGTTGGGGCGCTTGGCGTCATTCAGCAACAAAGTATCTTAAAGGGGCTATTTTGCGTGAACATCTGGAGAAAATGGCCAGGGGGAATTGAGATATGAGCGGTAAAAAGTTTTTGGGTGAACTTAAAAAGAGTGCGGCAGTTAGAGCTGTCGCAGTTGTTTGGGGTGGCATTTTATTGACAATAGGTGGCTCTATTGAGGCACAAAAGTGGGACAGACCATAAAAAAAGGGTCCACAAGCAATCGTTAAATTGCATGTAAACCCTTGATTTAACCGTGGTACCCAGAACGAGACTTGAACTCGTACAGACCGAAGTCCGAGGGATTTTAAGTCCGTAGAAAATGATTTTGTCATTTATTCATTAATGTCCATAACCGCTTTGAATACAAACGATTCATCGGTTAAAGTCCTGTCTACACAGCCAGTAAAGTCTGTAGGTGTATTAAATAAAAGTGGAACAGGAGTGGGACAGATATGAGCAGTAATAGTTTTGAAGCTACTAAGTATATCGGAGTTAGATTTCGCAGTCATAAAACACGCAGGCATGGAGTGCTTCTCGATAAGTACTTTGTGATCAGATATAAGGTCAACGGTAAATTGCGTGAAGAAGGTCTAGGTTGGGCATCGCAGGGATGGTCTCCGGCCAAAGCTCATAAGATCAGATCCGAAGTCACTGCGAATATCAAGCTCGGTGTCGGTCCGCAATCTCTCGGAGAATTCAGAGAGATCAAAGCCGAAGAGCAGAGAGTTAAAATCGTTGCCAGCAAGGCTCGTAAACCTTTCTCCGAAGCAGGGGAAACATACATTGAAGAGTACGCCAGAAACAATAAGAAGAGTTGGAAGCATGACCGCACCCGCTTCAAACTTCACCTCGCGCCGGTCATTGGAAAAATCAGCCTTGATTATCTGACCTTTCAGCATATCGAAGTTCTTAAGAGCACCGTGGCTGGGAAGGGACTTTCTAAAGCAACGGTTGTGCAATGTCTCGCCCTTGCTCGGCAAATCTGTAATTACTCCATTCAAAGAGGATGGCTGAACGGAGCTAATCCGGTTAAGGGAGTTAAGTTTCCCAGACTCAATAACCAAAGGCTCCGCTATTGTTCTCTTGACGAGGAAATTGCTTTTTTTGAGATGGCTATTCAAAGGAGATACCTTGATTGCCATGATATCTGCTTGCTCAGTCTTTATACTGGTATGCGGATGGGAGAAATTTTTGCTCTTACCAGACAGGACATCGATCTTGTTGAGAACAGAATCATTATTAAAGGAGAATCCGGTGCTGACGATGGACCCAAGTCCGGAAGAAGCAGAGTTGCGTACATCACTGAAAAAATACTGCCGATGCTGGCAACTAGAATCCCCGATCTGCTCAATATGGAGTCCTTGTTGTTTCCCAGTCCTTCTGGTGATATGCGGAAAGAAATCGGAGAAAACTTCGCAACTCTGATGAAGCCTCTTGGATGGAATGAAGGCGTTACTGATCGCCGGTTGCGTTTTTGTGCTCATTGTTTTCGTCATACTTTTGCTTCCCGTCTTGTCGCCAAGGGTGTTCCTCTTCCTGTTGTTCAAAAAATGATGGGCCATGCTACTATTCAGACCACTATGCGCTACACTCATACTCATGATGATCAGTGCCGGAATGCGGCTCAACTGCTGGTTTAAACCAGCGGGCTAGATTCCTCTATGAACCAGTCAACAAACGGTTCGCGGGTGTAGAAAACTTTACGATTACGTTTAAATCGTCCTTCTAAAGGTCCAGTTCCTTGGCAATCCATCCTGCGCATTGTTTGGGCCTTGATGAGTCCACCTGTATATTTTTCTACACCCTGTCTGCAAAGAACTGGGGGTAATGTGTTTAACAGGTGTTCCTTGAGTTCTTCTTTTGTCATGTGGCTACTCCATTAGAAGCTAGTTTCTGTTGTTGCACACTAAACATGAGAATTATGCTCAGCAGTTCCATCTAATCCGCATAGAAGTTCTTGAATTGCTGTCAAAGCTTCTTGGCCTTCTTTACGGATTTTCTTTTTATCATTGCTACTTAGTTTTCCGTCTTCAATTGTCTGTCCGTAGACAGCTATGAGTTCGCCGAATTCTTTAACGGCTTTAACAAGACTTGTGTTGGAGCAGTTCTCTTTAGGTATTCTTATGAAAAGTCCGCCCATACTTGCGGCAAGATGGTGCATAGGAGCATCTGAACGGCAAGCCTTCATCAATGGTTCAAGAAGGTCTGCTCCAAGCTTGTGACTAGTATTCTCAGAGTTCAATTCATTCATGAGAACATGATATTTTTTGCTAACCATCTCCGCTACAGCACGAGCTCCGATATCTGAATCAAGAACCATTTTCCGAACTATATCTATGAAGCTCATGTGATTACTCCTGAAATTTACGCCGCTATTAACGTGACCATGAACCAAAGAGAACGTATTCTACATTCGGCTGTTTATATTTATTTAGTCTTAGGCTTAGGTCCGGGTTTTTCTATGCTACGGTCAGGAAGAAGATCTTCAGGCATTTCGTATTCCTTACGGAGGATATCAATATATTTTTGGGGACATTCTCCACCACGGATAATCGAGGAAACTCTGGCTGGAGTTAGGTCAAATCGTTTTGCAAGCTTCACATTTGTAAGCCCAATATTTTCCATCCATGCACGCCTCAAGAAGTGTGTTGGGATAGTTTCAGCAGTAAAGGGGGCTTGCGCTGAATCGCTAGTTTGGTTAATCATCAATGTAACCTCAATCAGTTGAAGGTTTTGTTTATTAACTGTGTGCTGTTGAGTTTAGAAATAATGTAAATTTTATGTGTTAGTCAACTAATTTTTACACAAAAATACGGTATTAATTTTAATGTCAGATATTGTTCAAAGATTTCTAGCTGTTAAAGATAACCTAGGTCTTACAAAATCTAAGTTTTGTAAGGATGTAGAGGTTTCTGTCGCTACCTTTGATAACTACTTCAATGGAAAGGGTGTTCCTAAGGCTATTTTCTTGGCGAATGTATGCAAGAAATTTGGAGTCGATGGAACATGGCTTTTGACTGGAGAGGGTAAGATGTTTCGTGATTCAGAAGAGTCCATAGAGCAGAGTCTGCCTTTAGTTACACAAAAGCTGCTTGTCGTTGAAAAATCAATGGATAAGGCCACAAGTTTTGCCAAACTGGAGGCTATGAAAGCCGTCATTGAAGGCGAAATTCTGGCCGAAAAAACACAACAATCCAGAACCGATGCCGATCAAGCCGCGAATGGATAGAACGTAAATCTGATTGGCCTGCATACTTTAAAGGTATGTGGGTCAATTTTTTTGACTGAAAACGGTGTGATTTTTGTTATTGTTTTTTTGGGTTGAGTTTAAGAATATGGTTCATTTGTAATAGGGAAGATTCGTAATCAAAATGATACCTGAAGTGATTTGTAACTGGTATGGATATAGTTATGTGCGCTATTAAATAACACATAAATAGTGCTGACAATTGTTTCTAATTGTATGGAGTAAAGGAGTGGGTGGGGGAAAAATATGTAATTCTGGTTGGCAGGTGTATGAGTTCTTGTATTTTTTAAAAATAGATATCAAATGGAGATGTTCATGAGTGGTAAAATTGATCTTCCACATAAATGTCCAAAATGTGGTAAAGTTGCAAAGACGCAAAAAGAATTAGAAGATAAATTTGGTTATAGAACCAAAAATGAAGGAATAACAAATCAGAGTCATTGCAAAGAATGTCGTAAGGGGTAATGCTAATTGGTTTTAGTTTACCTAGTAACCTTGCTTTAATGAAAAACAGGGTTACTAGGTAACTGTGCAAGGGGCACGCTTCTCAGGCTGTATTTAAGGCACCAATGGTCCAAATAAATAGAAGTATGCTTTTACCTAGTTAGAATTATCTGTAGTAGGGCCAATTTTTCCTGTGTAGATTGTAAAGCAAACGATTAAGAGTATAAATCCGCAAAATACTTCATATATAGTTAGTAACTTAGGATACCAATGAACAGGGCTTATATCACCATATCCAAGCGTTGTTATTGTAACTCCACTAAAGTAGATAAAGTCAAATATTTCTGTCAGATCATTTTTGTTCCAATATGTTTTGTTTGCAGGAAGGAGTGCATAAAGTAATGAAAAATTAAAAATTAGTTCTAGGTAACTTTTTAAAGATAATCTTATACGGTCTTGAGCTGTTAGCTTACTGTTTTGAATGTAGCAGTCGTTTATAGTATCAAAGGCATCTCTAAGAAATGCCCAAAAAATTTCATTACATCTTGAAATTAAAAAATAGGACCATATGATAATCGCATGTATGGGTAACGAATTATATAGAGAGTTGTTGGGCTGGTTTTGCCAAGTAGCTTGATATATAAGGGCTGTGGCAGTGCTTACTACTGAGATTACAGTATAAAAAGTGTTAAGATTCGTAATGACTCTTGTTCTATTAAGGTGCCTTTTAAGGTAGTCAGCTAAAACCCATGTGGGGGATAAAAGATAAAATAATTTCAGTAAGTTCATGGTCGTTTGAGGTCTTCCTTGTTTGTATTATGGTCATGATTATATTATATACAGGGCTTAGACGGTTGTGAAATATACTTATTGCTAAGTAATTGTAAACTTTCCTTTATTTCTTCTAGAATGTCCGTCACACTATCATCCCTATATAAAATTGAATGTTCCAATCTCGCTAATTTATCTCGGCGGGCAGAGAGCCAGTTGAAAGAACCTTCAACGAGTGTGTGATTATCGATAATGAGTGTCTTGTTGTGTAACCCCCTGGCGAAATGGAGTTTTGCTCCAGCTTGGCTAAGGAGTTCAGATACTTTTTCTAGTCTTTCTTTTTTGTACTGTGCGCCGGATAGTGCAAGCATCTCGTCTGCATATATTTTTATACTTACTCCGCGCTGTGTGGCTTCTTTAATTTTAGATAAAATACTGTCTGCTTGCAGAGCTTTCTGGCTCAAGAAAGGTGATACTATGAGCAGTTCTTTCTGAGCAGTCGTGAAGGCCTGTGAAAGAATATCTTGATGCTGTTCTAAGGTTGTCAAATGTTGAACAGGACCATTTGTTTGGCGTTCTACGAGCTTGAATCCTTCTAATTCATTTAGACCTTTGGTGAAATTTAAATGCTTTCCTAGAATCATGGAAGGCTTACAATCACCAGGCTGAAACATACTCATGTTACCGAAGACAAGGAAAGAGTGCTTTGCGCGCGAGACTGCGACGTTTAGCATATTCAAGCCTCTATCAAAGAACGGCGTTGAAACATTGCCGGGGCCATATACAGGAGAGAACAGTATTATCGGTTTCTCAGCTCCTTGTAGCTTGTGAACTGTTCCAATGGTCATACTCTTTGCTTCTTCGGAAGGGAGCATGTCTTGCACATATTTTCGCAGTGTCGTTGCCTGCATAGTGAACGGGGTCACAATGGCCAAAACATCTGATAGGGCATTAGCTTGATACCGTTCTAGAATTTTGCTGCGATTGTTCGCCATCCATTGCGAAATATTTTGGGCTTCATAGGGATTATACCAACTACCATTACGCTTTTGTCCTGTGGACGGAATATGCGCATATCCAAGCTGTGGGAATAGATAAAAATCATCAGGCTCATGACAGGTAAGCGTTTTCATATGTGGATATGCGAGTTCTTTGCAGTAGCTGATAATGGTTTTATGGCATCTGCGGTGTTCAAGAAGGTGCATGCCACGTTCTTTTACTGGCTCTCCTGCAATCATGCATTGGTAGGGGGTCACCTGTTGGGCCATGAGCATAGCATTGCTACATGAAGCCGCAAGGTGCTTGGGGAGATCTTCATTTCTACTTGAGATGATCTTATTATGTAATAAGTTGCCGCGATCTATTGCTTCTGTGATGCCAAATACCGGCTCGATTTGATGAATATCTCCAACAACGAGAGCTTTCTTCGCTAGCGCAAAAACAGCAGCAGCTTTATCAGAACTGGATTGTCCAGCCTCATCTAAAATGAGCAAGTCAATGAATTCATATAATGGTTGCCCATAGGAACTAAAAAACTTTGGTGTCATGAATAATGTTGAAACAATGCAGGGCGTGAGCATTGATATCCGCTTTAATCGATCCTTTGTGTCCAGCGGTTTATCACTTTGTACACTTCCGAGTGCTTCCTCAAGCCATCTTGCCTCATAGTAGTGCACTGCAAGTAGGAATATTTCAAAGCGGTGCTTTGTGTCGATACGCTCAAGAAGTGCGTACAGACCATCCCGATCAAAAGCGGGAGTCATGCCTTCTGGAAGTTTAGATTCAAATAGGGAAATATTTGTATTGATTTCATCAAGGCGTGCATTCAGCTCACATTTTTTTCTACGGGAGTCTGTAACTCTATTTTCAGTTGCGCTGACGAGGTTCATGTCGATAGCATAAGTTTGCTGCACTTCACTTAATTTCGCAGTCAGGTTATCATACACTTCCTGAAAATTTTCGGGATGTTTTTCAAACGAAATGTCATTTTTAATCAGAAATGCGTTTGCCTTCGCTCTTTTTTTAGTTTTTATAAAAGATAGGAAGCCAAGCATGCCGTACCAAAAAGGTTCTGATGTTAATTCCTCAGCTGCAAGTTGTATTTGATTTTTTACGATATTCAAATAGGTAGCCGTTGCTTGAGCTGTTTTTTGGTGTTCGGTAAGAACTTGTTCCGTTTCGGAAATATAATTACCTATTTCGATAATATCTTTCTTCAACTCTGGAAGAGAGTTGCAGTCTTTTACGCATATTCTCCAGAGTTCTATAAGTTTTGTCATTTCTCCCGATTTATCTAAAATCTTCTCGCGTAAGCGAGATTGTATTGTTTGCAAAGTTTGTTTCTTAGAAGTCTGCTTCGGAATGCGTCCACTGTACTGAGTATACGCTTTAATAAAAGTTTTATACCCTTTGTCTAGAAAATCTTTTTCTTCTATGTGAGTAAAGTAACCTACTAATCTATAATGGCTGTCTACATATTTTATTGCAATAGAAAGATATGAGTCATTGAGGTCGCTACCTGGTTTATTGTATTTTCCTTCAGATAAAGCATATGTACCAAGGCTCTTAATTTCTTCGGGTAACCACCTCCGTTCTAGTATGTTTTCGGACTCGGGTTTCATGATTGTTCCGAAGTCCCGAATAACATTAGTTACAGCCTGATTGTTGGAGGAGGTAGCCACAATGATTGGAGGAATCGCTTTTCCATCAGGGGCATCCAAAATTGATTTTATCCATAATGATGCAATGGCACTTTGCAGCAGTGTGGTTTTACCTGTTCCTGGCGGGCCATTTACGGCTAAAACTTCTCCTTCGTGAGTTGAAAAAAAATGATGAATTGTCTGTCGTTGGCTTGGGCTAAGGCCGAAACTGTTGCTCATTTGTCCTAAATGGTGTTCCTCAGAAATGTGAGATTCTTCTTCAAGTGATAGCAAGGGGCGATTCTGTGCGGAAGTATTGAAAAGTGAAGAATATAGTGGAGGAAAGTCTTTAGAGTTTAACAGCTTATCATAAAGACGTTTTATATTTGCTGCCGCCCCGCTTTGTGTTTCATTAGGGTTAACATAGGGCTTTGCAACAACAGCATAATCTATTCCTGAAATATTTAGATTTCCACCTCTTGATATTCCCGTCAGTTCTTCCAGTGCAGTCATGAAAAAATTGTAAAGCTCATTCCATGGTAGCGAGTTAAAATCTTTGCGGTTGCGTGCAAAATAATCTTCTACATCATCTGTGTGGGCCAATGTGTACTCTGAAGATGATACAATAGGTTTTAGATAGTCTCGGACCAACCATGGCATTCTAAACTTGTTAGGAGAAAGGTATCCATCCTTAGTTAGTCTGCAAGGAACTTGCATTGGGATGATAGTTGCCGGTGCATTTGAGTAACTGTTAGCTCTGTTTATTTTGCGCTGAAGCTGTACAGGTGCAATGGTAATACCTATTAGAGAAGTATTCTTTGGCTTTTTCTGAAATAATTTCTTTGTGTTTACTTCAGTCAGTTTACCGCTGCGCAATTCATCAAGAGAAAGTTCAAATTTGAATTCTCCTTTGACAGCACTGGCGGTAATGAGTTCATCTTCAAGTGTATCCTGAAAGTATTTAGTATATTTAGTAATATTGTCAGTCATAATTTTGTGTGTATTTGGGGTTCAATTTTTCCGGTTATCTGAAGGGCAGAAAAGCTAGCGCGGGAAATGTTTATTTAGCCTGTCCTTTTCCTATAATTACCATATGATATTGTCTTTCTTTTTGCGTTAAGTTAAGGATTAAGTCAATGTTATGATTTTGGGTTGAATGTGCATTTAGAAAGAGTGGGAAGCAATATTAAAAGATTGGACATATGTATCTTCTCTATTCTTGAAAGTGCTTAGAACGTAGTAGTTATTTATAAATATTATATACATTTTAAATATATATCCTATGGAGATAACATGGCTTATTCTTGGGTTCCACTTTTTAAAGAAATAACGGATTGGATTTCGGGATATTCCGATAGGCAAGAAGAGTTGGTTACTATTTTGCGTGATATTGGAATTGAGAATATTAATGATAAGGATTCATTGGGGAAAACTATTTCACTTAGTGAAATTGATCCATTTAGTTTTTTTGCTGCAATTCTTAGGTTTGGATATTCGAAAAGGAAGAATTTTTTAGGGGCTCTTATTAATAGTCAAGGTTTTATCAATACTATTCCAGAAGATTTTGACGGAGTTCCCAATGCCATGCGGATGAATGCTATGCTATTCCCTTTTGTCGATAAACGCGAAAATTGGATGATTTCTTCGCTCTGGGCTGCTTTTAATGCTGCAAAAAAGGGGGCACTAACAGAAGATCAGTTTACTAGAGCTTTGAATGTTCCACAAAATGGAATGGCTAAAATGACTCAAGCTTTGTTTTGGGCTTTTCCAGAAAAATATTTTCCGGTTGATAAACAAACAAGACCTTGGTTAGAAGATAATAGGTATAGCGTCCCCAATGATTTTATTAGCTATCAGGCTTTGCTTAGAGATTTAAAACAAAATGATGATAGACCGTTCTATGAATTGTCATATATTGCATGGGAAGAAATGCAAGATGAGACTGATGAAGAAGATGAAGGAATAGATTTAAACTATGATGCTCTTGAAGAGTTTGATGTTTTTAATCCTGAATCAGTCTTAGAATTGAATCAAATTTTATGCGGCCCTCCTGGGACAGGCAAGACATTTGCTACTGCGGCTATTGCTGTAAAGATTGCTGATAATGATTGGTATAGTGAGAAATACAATGAGCTGGCTTGGAGTGATTTTTTTGAAGCTGTTAAAGAACGCTATGATGAGCTTGTGGAGCAAAATCGCGTTGTTTTCACAACATTTCATCAAAGTTTTGCATATGAGGACTTTATTGAGGGGATTAGAGCTACCACTGAGAGTGGAAAAGAAGGGCTGAGCTATGAGGTTATGGATGGAGTTTTCTATAAAATTTGTAATTCAGCTGAAGCAAAAGTAATTTATCAATCCGAAGATGAAATTGACCTCGAAGGTCGTCAGATTTGGAAGATGTCACTGGGAAATACTCTTTTCGATGAAGACGTATACTATCAAGAATGCTTGGAAAATAATTATGTCCTTTTGGGTTATGGAAGGGATATAGATTTTGCTGCCTGTAAGTCACGACATGCTGTACAAGCTAAACTTGAATCTCATATTAATGATAAAATCTCTGCAAATGATTATGAAACTACTTCGGTAAATATTTTTGTAAATTCGGTGCAGAAGGGTGATTTGATTGTTGTTTCAGATGGAAATTATAAATTTAGAGCAATTGCTGAAGTTATGGAGGACTATAAACTATTAGAGACGGATGAGCGGGTTGGTTATCAGCAAAAAAGAGGAGTTAAATGGCTTAGGATTTATGAACCAAGCTTGCCTAAGGAGCAGTTATTCAAAAAGTCATTATCACAACAGTCCATCTATGAATTGCGTCCACATAGTATTGATCTTGAAAAATTAGCAATATTGTTGGCTCCACAAATTGATTCAGAGCAAGAAGATCTCCCTTATGTTGTAATTATAGATGAGATAAATCGTGGTAATATTTCAAGGATTTTTGGTGAATTAATTACTCTTTTAGAACCTGATAAACGAAAAGGAGCTGAAAATGCTTTGAGTACTATGTTGCCCTATTCAAAGCGTATCTTTTCCGTTCCTGACAATGTCTTTATTCTTGGTACCATGAATAGTGCTGACAGATCATTAGCTCAAATGGATCTTGCGTTACGCCGGAGGTTTAATTTTATAGAAATGGCTCCTATCCCTGAACTTTTAGATGAAATATATGTTCATGGCGTGTCTATATCAGAACTACTTGATATAATTAACCAGCGTATAGAAGCATTGCTTGGCAGGGAGTATATGATCGGTCATAGTTATTTTATTACTCTAAAAGATTCTGATGTGGATGAGTTAGAGTCGGCTTTGGCTGGTATATTTAAGCACAAAATAATTCCACTTCTCCAAGAATATTTTTTCGATGATTGGGAACGTATCCGCTGGGTTCTGAATGACCAAAATAAAGAATCTGATGCCTGTTTTGTTACCCGCGGTGGACAAGAATCCCTTTTAACATTGTTTGGGGCAGAAATAAGCAAACAACTAAGTGATCGGCGTTATAGAATTAATGATGGTGCTTTTAATAATCCAGAAGCTTATCGGGGAATATTAGGGGCTGGTGAGGATGAGTGAAAATCTTTCTAATGTTCCTGCAGGAATTAAGGTGCGTGAGTATGCGACGTTAACGACTGATAATTCTTTTTCTCAAAGCATGGATTATGGGGTTGTTACCCCTGAAACGTTTGGTTGGTTGGCTAAATTGAATCAACAATGGAGAAGTAGTACAAAACCTTTTAGTTTTGCCAATGCAAACTCAATCAGCGTCAATAGTTATGTTGGGTTTTTGCAAAGCCCAACAGGACAAACTATTGAAGTTCTTCCCAAAACAAGACGCACATCTCCATGCGAAGAGGATGTTGTCAAAGATCGTCATCTTCTTCAAAATATGTTGAAGGAGGCGTTAAATATTAAGCCTCGTGAAACTGATATGGCTAGCCTCAAATGTATGAATACTCCACTACATGAATGGATAATTACTCAATTTCTTATAGAATTAACAAGTCTTGTTCGGCGAGGTTTGTGTTGCGACTACCATCGAGTGGAGGAAGAGACTCGTTTTATCCGAGGACAATTAGATATTGCAAAACAGAGTAGACAAACTCCAGATAAAGCGGGGTGGTTTAATGTTAGGCATGATGTTTTCAATTCGAACAGGGTTGAGAATCATATTTTGAAAAGTGCTCTTGATATTGTGCTTGTTCTATCCAAAAGTTCAGAGAACTGGCGTCTTGCCAATGCGTTGAGCCATCAACTTATCGAGTTAGAACCTTCTTCAAATCCTGTTCAGGAATTCGTTTTTTGGCAGCATGGTAAATTGATGCAGTATTATTCTGCTGTTAAGCCTTGGTGCGAACTGATTATTAAAAAAATGAATCCAAATTTTCAGGCAGGTGACTTCCAAGGCATAGCATTACTTTTTCCTATGGAGCGTTTGTTTGAATCCTATGTTGAAAGTTCTTTGCGTCCTTCCCTTGCAGCAGATATGTTATTATCTCCACAACCACAGTACTGCCATATGGTTAAGCATCGGCCCGAAGGAGCGCGTAAGCAAGAATGGTTTCAACTTAAGCCTGACTTATTTGTAACGTCAGAATCATATAAAGCTGTGCTTGATGCAAAGTGGAAGTTGTTGGATGTAAGCAAGGATAATGGCAAGGATAAGTATAATCTGAGTCAAGCTGATTTTTATCAGATGTTTGCTTATGGGCACACCTACCTGGAAGGTCATGGTGAAATTATGTTGATTTATCCAAGCTATGCATCGTTTTCTTCACCACTACCTAAATTTGAATTTGATGAGAACCTTACTCTATGGGCGGTTCCTTTTGATCTTGAAAAAAGGGAACTAGTGAAAGGAGAGTGGGAGAGTGCGTTTCCATGTTTTTTGTAGTTTGTCCTATTTATCCTTTGCTATTGGTATAGAAATTTTCAAAGTTCCATGTTGAAAAATTCTCATTTATTTAATTTTTTAATATTTATAAAAAAAGCACCATATGCAAATACTAGATAATATAAACTCTCTCTGGGGCGATGACTTAAAGCAAACACTTGAGCCTGGTGTAAAGTTGAAAATTGCGGCGACTTGTTTTTCTATTTATGGCTATGAAGCTTTAAAAAAGGAATTAGATAAAATTGACTCTCTTGAGTTTATTTTCACTGCTCCAGCCTTTGTTCCAAATGATGTTGCGGACAAAATGTCGAGGGAGCGCAGAGAATTTCATATACCGAAGTTGCAACGAGAAAAGAACTTATATGGAAGTGAGTTTGAACTTCAGTTGAAAAATAAGCTTACTCAGCGTGCAATTGCGAAGGAGTGTGCGGACTGGATACGGCGTAAAGCCACCTTTCGTTCAAATGCTACAAAGTCCCCAATGCAGCAATTTGCTTGTTTAGAGACAGGACATACTGATGTAACTTATATGCCATTGCATGGTTTTACGGCTGTAGACCTTGGTTACCAGCAAGGTGATGCTGTTTCTAATCTTATAAATAAAATCGATGAAGCACCGCTTACAGCAACTTATATTCATCTTTTTGATCAGATATGGAACGATAGTGGGCAGCTTAAGAATGTTACCGAGAGTATTTGCGCACATATAGAATCTGTTTATCAGGAAAACTCTCCTGAAAAAGTATATTTTTTGATGCTTTACAATATCTTTAATGAGTTTCTTGAAGACTTGAATGAAGACGTTTTGCCTAATGATTTGACTGGGTATAAAGATAGTGTTGTTTGGAATAAACTTTTTAATTTTCAAAGTGATGCGGCCACTGGAATCATCAATAAACTTGAAAGTTATAATGGGTGTATTCTTGCCGACAGTGTTGGTCTTGGTAAAACCTTTACCGCCCTTGCCGTTATCAAATATTACGAGCTTAGAAATCGCTCCGTATTGGTTCTTTGTCCTAAAAAATTGGCTGACAACTGGCTGAATTATAATAGTAATCTTAAAACAAATATCTTTGCTAAAGATCGTTTTAGCTATGATGTTTTGTGTCATACGGATTTACAGCGAACAAGTGGGGAATCTTTTGGTATTCCGTTGAATAAGGTTAATTGGGGGAATTATGATCTTGTCGTAATAGATGAGTCTCATAATTTTCGTAACAATGACACTTATAAAGAGAAAGAAACCAGATATAAAAAATTAATGGATTCCGTTATTCGGGATGGTGTAAAAACTAAAGTTTTGATGCTGTCTGCTACCCCCGTAAATAACAAATTCAATGATCTTAGAAATCAGCTTGCGCTTGCCTACGAAGGTGAGTCTGAAAAACTCAGTGACAAAATTAATGTAAAAAAAGGGATTGAAGAAATTTTTAGACAGGCTCAGACTGCCTTTAATAGCTGGTCAAAGCTTCCTTGTGAAGAACGCACTGCCAGTGCTATTTTAAACGCTTTGGATTTTGATTTTTTCGAGCTCCTTGATAAAGTTACAATTGCTCGTTCCAGGAAACATATAGAGACTTTTTATGACACTACTGATATCGGCAATTTTCCCGTGAGGTGTAAGCCTTTGTCGTTTCGTAGCCCCTTGACGGATCTTCCAAACATTCCAAGTTTTAATGAGATCTATGCTCAACTGTCTTTACTGAAACTTTCAGTCTATGCGCCTGTCAGTTACATTTTGCCGAGCCGGCTAAAAAAATACGAAGAATTATATGATACTGCCGTTGATGGGGGTAAAGGAAAGTTGCGTCAGGTGGATCGAGAAACAAGTCTTCAGTCGCTTATGACAACAAACTTGCTTAAGCGTCTTGAAAGTTCTGTAGAGTCTTTTCGGCTTACTCTTGGGTCTTTGGAAGAAAAGCATATTGATATGCTGGATAAGATTGAACAATTTAAGAAATCAAAATCAGATTCGGCAAAAATTAGTTTAGCTGAACAGTTCGGTTCAGTTGAGAGTGACGATGAAGATATTGCGGATCTAGAAGAGTTTTTGATCGGGGGGAAGGTTCAGGTTAACCTTGCTGATATGGATCTTCTGTCTTGGGAACATGATTTGAGTGCAGATATTCATGTCATATCAGCCTTGCTGGGCGAGATGAGAAAGGTAACGGTTGAAGATGATTCAAAGCTTCAACATATTAAAACACACATCAAGAATAAAATTGAAAATCCAATAAATGCGGGTAACAAAAAAATAATAATTTTTACTGCTTTTGCAGATACCGCCAACTATCTTTACGAAAATTTATCTAAGCAAATGGCTAAAGAGGGTATCCATTCAGGACTTGTTACAGGCAAGAACAGCCCTAAAAATTCTTTGAAAAAGGGATATGATTTCCAGTCAATTCTAACTTTATTTTCTCCTCGTTCCAAAGAGAAGGATTTGATTTTTCCGGATGAACCCGGTGAAATTGATTTGTTAATTGGTACGGACTGTATTTCTGAAGGGCAGAATTTGCAGGACTGTGACTACCTTATTAACTATGACATACATTGGAATCCCGTTCGTGTTATTCAACGTTTTGGACGAGTTGACCGAATTGGTTCTTCAAACGAATTTATTCAGCTAGTGAATTACTGGCCTGATATCTCATTAGATGAATATATTAATCTGAAAGAGCGTGTGGAAAACAGAATGCATATTGTCGACCTCACAGGAACAGGTGATGACAATGTTCTTTCTGCGCAGGCAAATGATGTTGGATATCGGAAAGAGCAGCTACGCCGATTGCAGGATGAAGTTATCGAGCTTGAAGATTTAAAAACAGGTGTAAACATCACTGATTTAGGTCTCAATGATTTTCGGATGGATTTGTTGAATTATATGAAAGATAAAAGGGATCTTGCCCACCTTCCTAATGGTTTACATGCTGTGATTTCGGCAGCCCCGGAAAAAGGATTGCGTCCTGGAGTTATTTTTACTCTGCGTAACCGCAGCAGTGCTGTAAATATTAATCAGCATAATAGGCTACACCCATATTATCTCGTATATATCAGTAATGACGGTGAAATTTTTACTGAGCATACTCAAGTTAAGAAAATATTGGATATGGTCAGGAATGGCTGCAAAGGATTAGATTCTCCAATTTTTAAAGCTTGCAAAATTTTTAATGACAATACAAATGATGGTCGGGATATGAAGCATTATTCCGATCTGTTAGGGCAAGCTATTCAATCTATTGTTGAAGTTAAAGAAGATACTGATATTGATAGCCTTTTTTCAGGTACGAAGACCAGCGCACTTCTTGATACAATACAGGGGCTTGATGATTTTGAAATAATTTCCTTTTTAGTTGTTGCAGGGTAGATAAACATGGCTTTTTTATATAATTTCCCTAAGCAAACTTTCTTTGGAAGCCCTCTTCCCAAAAGCAAGATATACAAACTTGCAGGCGTTAGTTCAAAAGTTCAAAAAATGTTTGTGCGAGAAGTTGAGAAAATCACATGGTCCTATAAATTGGCTCCTGAAACGATAAATTTGCCGGCAAGTGAGAGCGTGCAGGAGATACAAATTTTCACGGTTGCCCTCAGGACTGAAAAACTAAATTATGAAGTTTTGGAAACCATTGATAAGGCCATACCTTCACCTCTTTTTTTTTTCTTAGGATATGGGAATAAAAGTAAGTATGTCGCGGCTTATAAGCGTCCTAGTGAAGTTGATAGAAGCAAATGGGTTGTTAGCGGGTATAGCGAAACAGAATGGATTAATGACGGTTCCGAGCGTAAAGAATTCCCCGTTGTGCTGAACATGGGTGCTCTTTATCATGCTCTTCTTAAAAACATTATCCCCTTACCTGCTCGTAAAAATGAGCCTATAAATAAACTTTTTTTGCGAATGGATCAGTTGCGGAGTATAAAGCGAGACGCTAGTAAGCTTGAGTCTCGGATAAGAAAAGAAAAGCAGTTTAATCGCAAAGTAGAGCTTAATTCTGAATTGAAAGTTCTGGAGCAGCAGATTCGGGGACTTGAGTAGTATTTTGGTTCAGTGATGAACATTGTTGAGAGTTTTTTTTAACGAAAGCTATGTTGCTTTAATAGTTATAAATATAATTGATGGAAAAGAGACAGAACTAGAAAATTCAGGACGACTAGAATATCTTTCAATATATTTGAAATAAAAATATGATAACGGCCTAATCTAATAGGAATATATATAAATGGATAAACTAAAAATGCATACCCCCGATCTGATAGATGATAATATTTCAAAGATTGCTCTGCAGTTCCCTAATTGCATAACTGAGTCTCGATCTAAAGATGGTAGTATAAAAAAGTCCATTGATTTTGATCTACTTCGCCAAGAGCTTTCAGATTCTATCGTTGAAGGTCCGAAAGAGCGGTATCAACTCAATTGGCCGGGCAAGCGTGAAGCTTTGCTTGCCGCCAATGCCCCTATTGCCAAAACGCTACGCCCTTGTCGTGATGAGAGTGTTAATTTTGATACCACTGAGAATTTGTTCATTGAGGGAGACAACCTTGATGCTCTTAAGCTTTTGCAGGAGAACTATCTCGGCAAGGTAAAAATGATCTATATTGACCCTCCGTATAATACTGGGAAGGATTTCATATATAGCGACAATTTTACAGAATCTGCTGAAGAATATTTGCTTGAATCTGAACAAAAAGATGAAGAAGGTAATCACTTAATTGCCAATACGGAAAGCAATGGGCGGTTTCATTCTGATTGGCTGAGTATGATGTATTCACGGCTTAAGCTTGCTAAGAATTTACTGAAAGATGATGGGGCCATTTTTATTAGTATTGATGATAATGAAGTGCATAATTTGCGTAAAATTTGTGATGAAATTTTTGGGATAACTAATTTTATAGCTGAATTCGTTTGGAAAAGGCGAGTTTCTTCTGCAATGGCTGATAATAATGTGTCATCAGATCAAGACTATGTCATTTGCTACCAAAAAGGACAGTTGGAAGGTTTTACTGGTAACGAGAAAGATTTTAAAAAATATTCAAACCCAGATAATGACCCCCGAGGTCCATGGATTCCGGACAATTTAACTGTTGGAATGACCGCATCAATGCGTCCGAATCAAGCTTACAATTTAGTAGACCCTTCAACTGGAAGCATTTACCCATACAATCCTAATCGAGTTTGGGCTTTTATCCCAAAATCAATGGAGAAAATGATTGCAGAAGGTAGAGTCATTTTTCCAGAAGATATATCCAGAAGGCCAATGCAAAAGCGGTTTAAAAATGAACTTAAAAGTACGCACAATCCGTTTTCAACATTGATGAGTGACAAAGTTGGGCTAAACACAGAAGCGACAAGGCAGATACAGCAAGTTCTGGGAGGTAATATTTTTGACTATTCGAAACCTCTTTCATTATTAACGGTTCTTATTCCTCAAGTTTGTAATGGCGACGATCTTATTCTTGATTTTTTTGCAGGCTCTAGTGTAACTGCTCAAGCTGTTATGCAACTAAACGCAGAAGACAAGGGCAACCGTAAATTCGTTATGGTCCAGCTCCCCGAAGAGTGTGATGAAAAATCTGAAGCTTTTAAAGCTGGTTATGAAACAATTGCCGAAATTTCCAAAGAACGTATTCGCCGTGCCGGAGCAAAGATAAAAGACGAAAATCCAGACGCAACTGATCTTGATATTGGCTTTCGTGTTTTGAAAGTAGACAGCAGCAATATGGCTGATGTCTATTATTCTCCTGATGCAATGAGGCAAGATTTAATTGCAGCAATGACTGACAACATTAAAGCTGGACGTAGCGAGGAAGACTTACTTTTTCAGGTGCTTCTTGATTGGGGTGTTGATCTTTCTCTGCCGATTAAAAAAGAAATTGTTGCCGGGCTGGACGTGTTTTTTGTGGATGAAAATTCTTTAGCAGCATGCTTTGCGAATAATGGCGAAATTACCGAAGACTTTTGCAAGGAGTTGGCGGAATATAAACCTTTACGAATTGTGTTCCGTGATTCTGGTTTTAAAGGTGATAGCGTTAAGATTAATGTGGAGCAGATTTTTAAACTTATGTCGCCCCATACAGAAGTGAAGACTATATGACCCTCGAAAAGCATGAAAATAATAAACCGGGTAACACCACAGAAAATAAAACAATTATGAAAGTTGGCTTTGATGATGTGGTTGGGCTGTTTGAGAAAACTCAATCCGCTATGCAGAGTCAGGTCGCGCGTTCCGTTGATATTGCGTTGGTCGTGCGCAATTGGTTGTTCGGCTGGTATATTGTGGAATTTGAAAACGGTGGTGCAGAACGGGCTGATTTGTATGGAAAGAGATTGATTGAGTCTTTATCTGAAAGACTTGTTAAATTAGGTATTAAGGGTATGTCCCCTACCAATTTACGAAAATTCAGAGAATTTTATCAGGCCTATGCAAAGATTCAACAGACGCTGTCTGTTACATCTCTTAGCTCTTCAGAAAAGATTCAACAGACAGAGTCTGCTAAATCTCAAACAACCCAAACTTTGTATGGGTTGTTTTCTATAGATGGGGTTGATGGTTGTAATCTTTGGCAAACATTATCAATGAGTTTCCATTTAAGCTGGTCCCACTATGTTGTGCTTTTGACTATTAAATCCAGCGATGAACGAAAATTTTATGAAATTGAAGCAATTGAAAATAGCTGGAGTCTCCGAGAGCTGAAGCGGCAAATCAATTCTAGTTTTTATGAGAGATTAGCTTTGAGTAGAGATAAAGAAAAAGTTAGAGAGCTTTCAGAAGAAGGCCAGCTTGTAAGCTCTCCTAAAGATGTTTTAAAAAGTCCATATGTGTTGGAATTTTTAGGACTAGAAGAAAATTTTAGTTATTCCGAACATGATTTGGAAACAGCAATTATTAATAAGATCGAGCATTTTCTCTTAGAGCTGGGAAAAGGATTTCTTTTTGAAGCCCGGCAGAAGAGGTTTACCTTTGATGACGATCATTTCTATGTTGATTTGGTGTTCTACAATCGCCTATTGCGTTGTTATGTCGTGATTGACTTAAAACGTGAAAGATTGACTCATCAAGACTTGGGACAGATGCAGATGTACGTGAATTATTTTGATCGCCATGTGAAGCTTGCTGATGAAAAACCAACTATTGGAATTTTACTTTGTCATAGTAAGAGCGACGGATTAGTTGAACTCACATTACCGAAAGAATCCAATATTTATGCATCACAGTATCAGCTTTATCTTCCTTCCAAAGAAGAACTGAAAAAACAACTGGAAGAAGCACAGCAGGACTGGGAGGCTCATCATGAAGTTGAAATTTAAAAAACAGGCTTACCAGACGCGGGCAGTAGAAGCCGTTGTAGATTGCTTTAAAGGGCAACCTTACGCTATGGGATTGAATTACCGGATTGACCCTGGGCATCAGCTTGATATCGGTGAAACAGGATTTAAAAATGATGATTTAGTCTTAACTGAAAACCAGTTTTTGGAAAATATTCAAGCTGTTCAGCGTTCTCAAAATTTGCCACAGAGTAATTCTTTAAAGGAGTTTAAAACCTTAAAGAAAAATGCGCTAAAGATAGATCCTGCATATACCAAAAAAGCTCTGGCCATTTGCAAATATCATTTAGATATCGAAATGGAAACCGGAACCGGAAAGACATACTGCTATATTAAAACTATTTTTGAGATGAATAAAAGGTTCGGCTGGACCAAATTTATTATAGTCGTTCCAAGTATTGCTATCCGTGAAGGTGTGCTCAAATCTTTTGATATCACAGCAGATCACTTTCAAGAAAGCTACCACAAAAAAGCTAAATTCTTTATTTATGATTCTAAACAACTAGAGAAGCTCGAAAGTTATTCTTCAGATGCTGGAATTAACGTGATGGTGATTAATGTGCAGGCATTTAATGCTCGCGGAAAAGATAATCGCCGCATTTATGAAGAGCTGGATGGTTTTCAGAGTCGCAAACCTATTGATGTAATTAAAGCCAACAAACCCATTTTAATCCTTGATGAACCTCAAAAGATGGGAGGGGAAAAGACTTTAGATTCACTAAAAGAGTTCGCTCCACTTTTTGTTCTTCGCTACTCCGCTACACATAAGGCCCAGCACAATAGGATTCACCGTCTGGATGCTTTGGATGCTTATAATCAAAAGCTTGTAAAAAAGATTTCTGTTCGTGGTATCTCTGTAAAAGGACTGCCTGGAACAAATGCCTATCTCTATTTGGAGTCGATTGAAATTTCCAAGCAAACTCCTGTTGCCAGAATTGACGTGGAGATAAAGCACAACTCCGGAATTAAGCGGTCGATGCAGCGATTGGTCAAAGGAAGCAACCTCCATGATATTTCAGGCGGCCTTGAACAGTATAAGGATTTTGTTATAGCTGACATTGATGCCATTACAGATATGGTTGAATTCACAAACGGGCATAAATTGTATGCGGGAGAAGCTACCGGTGATGTCGATGAAGCAATGCGTCGTCGTATCCAGATAAGGGAAGCTATCAGAGCCCATTTGGAAAAAGAGCAAGTTCTTTTCCAACAAGGGATTAAGGTTCTAACGCTATTTTTTATCGATGAAGTAGCAAAGTATAGATTATACACTGAGGCAGGGCATGAAGGTGGCGAATATGCGAAAGTTTTTGAGGAGGAATACGCAGAGGCGGTTGCAGAATTAAAATGTGATTTGTTGATGCGCGATGACTATAAAGAATATCTTGATAATATTTTCGTAGAAAGCACTCATAAGGGCTATTTTTCTAAAGATAATAACGGAAAAATGGTTGATGCTTTAAAAGCTTCGAAGGTCGAGAAAAATGAAAGTACAGATAAAAGCGCATATGATTTAATACTTAAGGATAAAGAAAGGCTTTTGTCTTTTCCAGAGCCAACGCGATTTATTTTTTCCCATTCTGCCCTTCGAGAAGGTTGGGATAATCCAAATGTATTTGTCATCTGTACCCTCAAGCATAGTGATAATACTATTTCTCGCCGGCAAGAAGTTGGGCGCGGACTTCGTATTGCAGTCAATCAGTTTGGTGAGAGACAGGATGCGCCGGAGACAGTGCATCAAACCAACGTCCTGACGGTTGTGGCTAGTGAAAGCTATAAGGATTTTGTAACTGCACTACAAAAAGATATTAGCGATTCTCTTTCGGAAAGACCACGTGTTGCTGATATAAAATACTTCACCGGTAAAATCATGCTAACCCCTTCAGGCGAGGTTGAAGTGACGCAAGATATGGCAGAAGGTATTGAATTTTATTTGATTCAAAATGGTTATGTTGACCGTAAAAAACAAATTTCGCAGAAATACCGTGATTCAGTGAACCGCAACGAGTTTGCCCATTTACCCGAAGATTTGCAGCCATTTAGCGATCAAATTTTCCAATTAATAGATAGTGTTTTCAGTGATGCAGGGGTGCCGCAACCAGAAAATGGTCGAGCTCCTAAAACAAATTCTTTGAATGCTAATTTTGATAAAAAAGAGTTTAAAGAGCTTTGGAACAGGATTAACCGAAAAGCTGTGTACAGTGTTCATTTTGACAGTTCTGAATTGGTGGATAAGTGCGTAAATGTTTTGAATGAAACTCTACAAGTTGCTCCTTTGCAGTATGTCATACAGAAGGGGGAACAGATTGAGGAAGTTAGCTCTGATAAAATTAAATCAGGTGAAAGTTTCAAAATTAGTGAAACGGCAACGGAACAAAATACGAAGTCTATTCATTCTGCTGTAAAGTATGACTTGATTGGTAAAATCTCTGAAAATGCGCAACTGACCAGAGGAACTGTGGCAAATATTTTGGGCAAAATCAGAAAGCCAGTTTTTGATTTATTCAAAGTTAATCCTGAAAGTTTTATTGCGGAGTCCACCCGGCTCATCCGCGAACAAAAGGCAACCGCAGTTATTGAACGGTTAAGCTATGATGCTACTTCTGAAACTCATGATATGGACATTTTTACTCTCGGACAAAGTAACCAGGATTTCAGCAAAGCTGGAACTCCGCTTAAACATCACATTTATGATTACGCTATAACTGATTCTAAGGTAGAGCGAGATTTTGTAAATGAGCTGGATACCAGTAAAGAAGTTGTTGTTTACGCAAAATTGCCTAATGGTTTTTCAATTCCAACCCCTGTAGGAAATTATAACCCAGACTGGGCTATTTCATTTAAGGAAGGGGCTGTAAAGCATGTCTACTTTGTGGCTGAAACGAAAGGTTCAATGTCCACTATGGAATTACGGGAAATAGAGAAAACAAGAATCAAATGCGCCCGCAAGTTTTTTGAGGAAATTAATCGGACAATTAATCCTAAAAACGTAAAGTATGATGTCGTGAATAGTTACAGCAAATTAATGGATGTAGTCGGTATTCGATAAATACCGGGAGCTGATATGAGTGGGGCGATAAAGAGAATTGATACGATAAAAAGTATGGCGGTCTTCCAAGATTTCTGTTGGGCATCATCTGTGAGAGATGATGGCAATAACATTGCTGAGTTTAAAGAGATCAATATTTTGTATGGGCGCAATTATTCGGGCAAGACGACTTTGTCACGAATAATTCGAGCTTTAGAAACAGGTTCGATTTCGGACAAATATAATTCTCCCCAATTTCAGTTAAGCTTTGATGATGGCAGCAGTGTTACACAAGATTCGTTGAACGGGCATGATCATGTTGTTCGTGTTTTTAACGAAGATTTTGTGAAAGATAATCTTCGTTTCATTGTTGATGAACTCAGGCCATCAGTTCATTTGCTATTTTAGGTGAGGATAATGCTAAACTTGAGGAAGATATTGGAAAAATTGAGGTTGAACTTGGAAGTGAAGATAAAAAATCAGGATTGGCCGGTCAATTTATTGTCACAAAAAATACTTTTGAATGTGCGAAAAAAGCATATGATAATAAGTCTAAAGAGTTAAAGGGTAAGCTGCGAGATAAGGCCGTCAAAGACGGCACTGGAATTAAACATAATAAAATTTACGGTTCTGCTAATTATAATACGCCAAAGCTGGAAACGGATATTGCTGCAGTAAACAAGGATTCATATATCCCTCTTTCTGATGATGAGGCCAATAAATACCATGATCTTCTTAAAGAAGAACCTAAAGATGAGATCAAAGAATCTGCAGCTTTTAAACTTAAATATTCAGATATCGCTTTAAAGGCCAAGGAATTAGTCGAAAAAAAGATACAGGCATCTGATCAAGTTCAAGAATGGTTAGAGGACATTGATCTCGCAAAATGGATTGATTCGGGACGAAAGTATCATGAAGGCGAAAGAGATCAATGTGCTTTTTGTGGTAGCGTACACCCCGCCGAGCATTGGGAAGGACTTTGGGGTAAATTAGATAAACATTTTAACCAAGAATCAAAAGAGTTGGATAATGAAATTGATGAAGTTCTTTTAGCTATTGAAAACGAAAAAAGGCGAGCTCCCAACCTACTTAAGATCAGGAACACATTTTTTTATACCAGTTTTGCTGATGGGCTGAATAGACTGTTAGAACAATTTGCGACCTGTTCTGCTACTTACTGTGCGACTTTTGATTCTATGAAGCTTCAGCTTGAAAAACGCAAAAAAGATATTTTTACGCCGTTAATATTTGATAATACGATATCAATTGAACAAGATTTGAACGCGATTCGAGATTCCTACGAAGAGATGAGAAAGGAGTCGGATCTTATTACTTCAGAGTTAGGGAAAAAGCAGTCAGAAGCTCGCATCGCTCTCCGCCTTCATGATGTTTTTAAATTCGTTACAGATATAAAATATGCCGATGAGTGTATAACTCTTGAGGAGCTAAAAAAGGCAAAAGATAAGGCGGAGACAAACAAGAGTATCGGTCAAACAGAAATGAATGTTAAGCGGGGAAAAATTAATGAACTTAAAGCTCAATTAAAAGATGAAAGTAAAGGTGCCGATCGAGTAAACTATTATTTAAACAGTTTTTTCGGACACCAATCTCTTTCTCTTAAGGCTATTGAAGATACTTCTGAGGATGCGTCTTCTGGGTATAGATTTGAAATAACGCGTAACAACAAAAAAGCGTTTCACCTGAGCGAGGGGGAATGTAGTCTGATTGCTTTTTGTTATTTTATGGCAAAACTTGAGGATATTGAAACTAAGGGTAACCATCCCATCATCTGGGTGGACGATCCCATCTCCAGTCTGGATGCAAATCACATTTTTTTTGTGTACATTTTGATTAATTCTGAAATTGTTAAGTCCAAAAACTACAAGCAGTTGTTTATATCTACTCATAGTCTTGATTTTTTGAAATATTTAAAAAGAATTTCGCAGGATTATCAAGGAAAGAAACCCAATAGAATAAAAATACGGGAATTCTTCCTGATTGAACGCTGGGGAAATTCTAGTATATTGTCACCAATGCCAGGTTATTTAAAGAGGTATGTCACTGAATTTAATTATCTATTTCATAAAATTTATAACTGTGCAGTTGTTGAATCTGTAAGCGATAGTAATTTTCAAGATTTTTATAACTTTGGGAATAACGCTAGAAAGTTTTTGGAAATTTATCTCTACTATAAATATCCTAACGGAGTAGAAGGAGATGATAAGCTGTTGAAATTTTTTGGAGACGATAGGCTTCCTACTCTTTTTATGGATCGCGTAAATAATGAATATTCACATTTATGTGGGGTTTTTGAACGTGGAGCTTCACCTGTTGACGTTCCAGAAATGATTACCGTAGCTCGGCAGATTATCACAAAAATTCAAGAAGACCCTGATCAGTATTCGGCTTTGCTTCAAAGTATTGGTGTAAAAGATGACTTGTTTTAGAACGTTGGTTTATATAACTATATGTGTTTATATTTAAGAATCCTAGAAGTATGTTATCATCTTAGGCTACTTTTTATTATTTGATCGTTTTTTTAAAAATTAACTTTTAAATTGCATTTTTTACATTTGGAGCATTGTCGCTTTTTTAATGTACTAAAAATTACATGAATTTTTGTTGATTCTGTGAATAGTTTTTTTAATTTTTTTTCACTGTAGTTAACTTTTTTTCCGCAAGATAGGCATGTTGTTTTTAAAGTAATATTTTTAATATGCGCGACTTTAAGACTTTGTTCAAAAAAACGGTTTTTGGTTTTGTCATGGGGACCGGTGTAGGTCGTGTCAACACCTATTTCTATGTCGTTAAAGCCACAATTAATAGCAACTTTGTACAGAGTAGTCTTTACTGGTTTTATAAATCACAGTCCTTTTTTGAGCTCTTCATGACTGAATTCCCCCACAATGTTTTGCGGAACACAAAAGCTAACTTCACGGTTTTTGAAAAATCCTGTTAAACTATAATACTGGACTCTTTTATCGCATTTAATATCAATAAAAGGCTCCCAGCCTTCCGAAGACCATGATTCTTTGCTGGTGCATCTTTCGAGTGTACTAACAGGAAAAGGTTTTTTATTAAATTCAGAAGGCTGTATTGAACACGGATGTTTTGGCCAAGGCGGTCCCAGTTCATCGAATAAGACCGTGCCACCACATGGAGACTTATAATAAAATACGAGAGCTCCACAAACAGGGCATTTGGAATTTGGATAAATGAAGGCTTCATAAAACTTGGTATAAATAGGGGGATGCGTTAAATCTTTATCGTAGGTCCCTGAATAGTTACGTCCTAAATGTCCTTCTCCTCCCCACCCACACTGACAATCCGGGGGATGGTTCCATGCATTACATATAAAATTTACTTGTAAATTGTGTGTTTATAGAATATATTATGGCTGATATTCTTACCTTTTTTGATTCACTTCATCATTGCCGCAAAGTTACTCCTCTTTTGCCTTTTTGTATATGTCTTGTTTAGAATAGCCTTTAAACTCTGTTCCCTGATATTTATTTGACTTTGTTTTTTTTAATAAAAAATACTCGAGCTAGCGAGATTTTTCATGACTTTTAAAGACTCAACAAGAATTAACGAGACTTTACAAGAATCTACAAGTCTTAACGAGAACTAACGAGAATAATTAAATAAATTGCAAAAATCTCTATAAATCGCTTATACTCTTGCGGAGTCCGGAGGCAGGACAGGTAAGGTAGCTCCACTTTTTCAAAGTGGACGACCTTACGTCCTGCCCAGCCTGTGGCTGAGGTTGACTTATTCACCTGCGGCTCAACGTAAGATTCTGCTGAAATTAAGGACAGTCCATAAATTGGACCTGTATCAAAAATTTTAACACGGAGTATAAGTGATGAATAAAAAGAGTAGTGAAAACAGAGAATTAAGAGTGGTTGTTGAATTGGTTTTGAAAGATAGTCAGCCTATGGTTTCTTCTATTGTAGTGGCTGAACTTTTTGGAAAGCAGCACAAGAAAGTTCTTCGAGATATTAATGAGTTGGAAATCCCAGATGATTATCGTGAGCTCAATTTTGAGCCTACGTTCCGCGATGTTCCTGGACCTAATGGAGCCATACGAAAAGAGCCTGCCTTTAACATGACTCGTGATGGTTTTTCTTTGCTCGCTATGGGCTTCACCGGGAATAAAGCGATGGAGTGGAAAATTAAATTTCTAGATGCCTTTAATTCTATGGAGTCTAGATTGAAAATTCCACAGGTGGAGGCGAAACTTAAAATTTTTAAGGCAAAGCCGGAAGCCTTGAAATCGTTAGAAGGTTTTGTCCGTTACTGGTGTTATCTTGAAAATATAAGTTGGGAGGACGGCAAAAGGCTGGTTGAAGCTGCCGTCAGGGTTCCTGATTTTTATGAAATGGATGTTTTGGCTTTGGAGAGTGCCTGGTCTTACGTCATCCTTTGCACAACAGTCGTACCTACTAGATTTGTTGGCGTTGATGTGTGTTCAGAAAAGGATCTATCTCCCGTTAACGGGCTGCTTGATTACTGGGCTCATTGCGGTAAATCTTCGCGTATTGAACTACTGGGCAATCTTTGCCAGCAGATGAACATCGATTCTTTGGTTCAGCTTCCTAAATCATATATTACTCATGCGGTAAACTTACTTTGGAAGGGTATCAATTCTGAATCCGGGAAGTACAATGCCGTCCAAAAAGAGAGTTATTAAATCATATGTTTCAGAATCGGAATACTGCGAGATTAAGGCGAAATCCCAACAATGCAGTCTTTCTGCCTCTGAACTCATAAAACGTCTGACCTTAGGCCACGAAATCAAGAGCCGTGAGGATCAGCAGGCACGCCGGGAATTGTTAAAAATTAATGCAGACCTTGCTCGTTTGGGTGGGCTGCTCAAGATGTGGATTCTTGATGATGACAAACATCGGCTTGATGTTGAGAAGTTGCTTAAAGATCTACGGCAGCGACAGAAGGAATTGTGCGAGAAGGTGATGAGTTTATGATTAGCCGAAGGATTTCCTGTAAACCTCAGAATGATAATTATCGGCGATTGGCCGATTATATTGCTGATGCCAAGAACAAAGGGGAGAAGACTCTTTATTCTTGGAATGATGGCTGCTGGGCAGGAGAGAATTATCAACTGGCCATTCAGGAAGTTTTGGATACTCAGGATTTGAATCAGCGCACGAGGAAAGAAAAGACTTATCACCTGATTGTGTCCTTTAGGCCGGAAGATGAGGCTTTATTAACTCCAGAGAAGTGTAAGGAAATTGAAAAGGAATTTGCTAAGGTTCTAGGATTCGAAGAACACCAGCGCCATTGTGGAGTTCATAAAAATACTAACAATCTTCACATGCACATTGCTTACAATATGATTCATCCTGAAACTCTCACTAGGCATGAGCCTTACCGGGACTATTTCAAACGTGACCGGTTGCACCGTGAGTTGGAACTGAAATTCGGTTTGAAGTTTGATAATGGCCGGCAAAAAAATCTGGAGCCAAAACGTAATAATGATAGGGCTGAAACATATGAAGCGCATTCCGGACAGCAGTCTTTTGATTCCTATGTGAAGGAGCGTAAAGAGTTTATTCTTGAGTCATTGGATAACGCGCAGAACTGGCATAATTTCCATAAATCTTTGGCGCAGATCGGAATTGAGGTCAAAGCTAGAGGTAATGGTTGTATCATAAAAGATAGGCATTCCAGCACTGCCGTTAAAGCCAGTAGATTGGATCGGAATTTTACCAAGGGAAAGCTTGAAGCTAAGCTCGGTCAATATCAAAAGCCTATTGCAACTATCCAGAGCAAAGATGAGAAGGAAAGGTATGTGTCGCGTCCGCTTCATAAAAAGCGGGGAGAGCTTTATTCTCAGTATTGTGAGGCCATAGACGGCAGAAAGAAGGCTTATGAGGAAATCAAGCTCGAACAGGATGAACGTTGGAACCGCGCAGCAGACTTTTGGGGTAACAAGATTAAAGCTATTAAGAACGACCGCAAACTGACCCTTAAGGACCGGAGTAAGTTGTTGGCCATAGCTACCGGCAAAAAAGCTGAAAATCTTGCGGGGATTAAGACAGAGATTGCTGAAAGAAGGGCAGAACTTCGAAAACAAACTCCTTTTAATCGTTGGAATGATTTTTTGAAATGGAAGGCCGAAAACGGAGATGAAGTTGCTTTGCAGGTCTTACGTTCCAAGAAGGAACCTATTGAAAGCACACCGCAGGCTGAGTTTGTAAAAGCAGATCCTTCAGCACCAAATTGGAAATTGAAACAAAGTCAGTTCCGTGTGGATTCCAGTTTAGCTTGGAAGGATAAGCGCAAGTTGATTTCCATAGCTAAGATGCTTCAGCTTCAAGCTGAGGAAAAGAAGAGGACTCCCGAGACTGATAAACGCCTTCTGGATAAAATGACTTGGCGTGTGGATTCATCTGGCAATGTTCTCTACACATTGAAAAGTGGTGGCATGGTCAAAGATAATGGAGATAAGCTTTTCTTCAGTGTGAACGACCCCCGTGCAGCTCAGGTGGCTACAAGGCTCGCAAAAAGGGTGTTAGGTCCGAATGTTAAGGTTACGGGTAATGAGATTTGTCGGGGGCGGAGAGTCGTTGCGAAGGAGTTTGGGCGGTAGTGTTGTATATAAAAGGTAGAGCTTCACTTGATTGTTCATGAGAGTGTCTTTTGCATGATCTGATATTAAACTATCGCACGGTGTCCGTTGTTTATAGAGTACTTCACTTATCAAGTTATTACTCATGGTTATAGTTTGTGTTTTTATTGAAAATAATCAATAATTAATTCCACAATATTTTAAATTTTTGTTTAAAAGTTATATTATGAAGCTAACATGCCATTCTTGAAGAGTTGTGTTGTACAAAATGGGGGGGAGGTTTTGTCAAATTCTCGGATTAGGTGTTGTGTCCTAGTAGCAACGTTAGGGCGAAGTGATAAGCTTTTGAAAAGAGCCATACCATCTATCCAATGCCAATCAGTAAAACCAGAAGCTGTAGTTATCGTGTGTGATGGGAAACGGTTTGATCCAGAAATCTGTGCAAAAATTAAAAATTTGCTCCCAAATATCCCTGTGTTTTTTTTAACGAACACAAGGGCCGTTGGTGTAGCAGGGGCATGGAATTCTGGTCTTCTTTTCTTGAGGGAAAACATAAATGCTGAGTATGTCGCATTGTTAGATGATGATGACAGCTGGGATAATAATCATCTGTATTTAAACCTCACTTCTGCCCAAAAAAATGATTCAAACGTTATTGTTTCAGGTCTCAGAATTGTGAAAGATGGCGTTCCTGTCGAGCGTGACATTATTACTTCGCTAAATGAAAGTGACTTTTTGGTTGGAAATCCAGGATGGCAGGGGTCAAATACATTTATTAGCGTAGAGTTACTATTTCTAGTAGGTGATTTTCGTGAAGGTTTGGCTAGTTTAAATGATAGAGATTTAGCCATTAGAGTTATTCGGCATCCACAATGCAAAATATCATATACAGGATCTTGGTCAGCTACATGGTACTTAACAACAAACGGCAATCAACTAAGCTCATTTCGAAATAGCAACAAAATAAGTGGATTAAGATCCTTTTGGGAAATTTACAGAGAAGATATGAGCGGTACTATTCAGAGGAATTTCTTTTCTCGAGCTGAAAAGTTGTTTGGGGTACCAAAACAGGAAATAACAACTTATGATAAATAAAAAACAAACTCTCGGTGGTTTTCCTCCTAAGCCTTTTATAATGAGATTTAAGCAAGTTGAAAATCAATGGTATAAAGTTAAAAAGGTATACCGGTCCTTACGTGTAAAAAAATATCCGACATTTGTTTTCGGACCTCAGTATAAAAGAAGTAGGGATTGTATAGAGATTGACATTACTTACCGTTGCAATTTGAGATGTCTGAATTGTAATAGATCTATCAATAAGGCCCCTGAAAATCTTGATATAAGCTTAGCGATGATTGATAATTTTGTGTCAGATTCATTGATTCAAAATATTCATTGGAAACGCATTCGCATCTTAGGTGGAGAACCTACATTACATCCTCATTTTGTAAGCATAGTGAAGAAAATTATAAAATATAGAGATTCTATGGGACGGGGAAATGTAAGTATCGAAGTTGTAACGAATGGACATGGAAGCTATGTACAGAAACAACTCAATAGCCTGCCCAGTGATATATACATTGAAAATTCAAAGAAAACCCCACAGGAAAAATTAAAATTTAGACCTTTTAGTTGGGCTCCTCGAGACTTTGGACAATATTCAAACAATTCATATGTAAACGGCTGTCAGATCATGAAATTATGCGGAATGGGCTTAACTCCTATGGGATATTATCCTTGTGCAATTTCTGGAGGAATTGATCGAATTGCAAAAAAACAATGCGGAAGAAATAAAATACCAACATTTGATGATGATATGAAAGATATCTTAGAATGGGCTTGCTCTCTTTGCGGACGATTTCTTGATGGTCACCATATTCCTTCAAAACTGTTGCTTCCACTAACCGAAGAATTGATATCTCCAAGCTGGGTTAAATTATATCAGGATTGGCAAACAAAAAAATAAATGTGGTATTTTTATTATGACTCTTTTTAATCCCGAAGAGCCTATTACTATGCGCAAACGGCTAACGCCAAGAAACATTAACGTGCGCCGATGTCCGCAACAAATTAAATTTGATGATGCAGACTTAATTGTAGGAGTTACAGTTCACAATAATGCAGATTCAATTCAACGCTGTTTGCAAAGCATATTGAATCAAACAGAGCAATTTCCAGTAATTATATTGGATGATTCATCCTCTGACGATTGGTTTGATTGTTGTGCAGATTTAATTAACAGAATTGATGCGCTCGTCGTAAGTGCTCACTGTGGTTCTGCTGCCAGTGCTCGAAATGCTATATTAGATTATGTAGAAACTGAATTTTCTAATGTTAGATGGGTTGCTAGACTTGATGCAGATGACAGACTTTCCTTCAAAAATTCACTTATTGCAATGCGAGACGCTGCAAGGAAAAATGATTCAAAGTATGTTTTAGGTGGGAATAGGCTTGTTAAACATGGCAAATTACTGGCGTGTAATAATCCTGCAACCAATTCTTTGAAAAAATCCTCGTTCTTGATAAATTTACTTAAAAAAATGGCTCAGGGGACAGCAAGTAATGAAATTCCCTCTTGCAATTTACTCGTATCCCCTTCCGCTGGATGGCGTTATCCTGAGATTAAAAGCGCAGAAGACCATTGGCTTGTTACCAGCTTACTGATTTTTCATCCTGAAGATGGGAGCATCGTCGATGACGGGTATTACGCGGATTATACGTTACAAGGCTCAGTGACGATTGCATGTAAGCAAAATGGGCTCGCAAAACAATATAGGGAACAATTGTTTCAAGCTGCGAAGTTGTGGATCTCCTTAAAAAACGAAGTTAATGAAATTCTTGGCTTTGGCTGTGAAGGTGTTGTTGTTCGCCAAGGCACACAAGTAGAAAAGCATTTTTATCCATGGTCCATAAGTGATGAGGATGTAGAGTACATAAGTAATAAATGCCATGAATCAAAAATATTGCCCGATGTTAATTTTGTAAAAAAAAATAATAAATGGATTGCAATATACACATATCAAAAGTCATTTCCAGTAATTGATATAACAATCAAAGAGTCTCTTTATATTTTAAAAGAATTTTTAAATAAAAAATTTGTATGCACAAACATATCTCGTTCAAATTTTAGAAGGATTTATGATGGTAGTTTGATCTACATTGACATTGGGGTTTCTATATCTGAAATGGATGTTTCGTACTTTAGAGATGTTGCTGCCAGAATGTATGCAATTTCAGCATTGAATTTGTCTTCAAGGGAACTAAAAAGACGTTATACAAAAGAAAGGCAAATTGAAATCTTAAGTAAGTTAATTGGTTTTGAAGAATTTTACAAAGAATTAATTGAAAATCATATCAAGATGATATGGAAGAAATGCAAAATAAAAACAAATTTACTACATAAAAATAGAGAAACAGACGTCACCTTAATGATAAAAGTGTGCTCTATGGATGCAAATATTATTTACAATCAAGTCTCGCATATCGTTTCACAGCTTGAAATTCCTGCAAATTTTGATGAAAAAATAATACTAATTGATCCATTTTCTGGTCCTTATCTTAGAGCGTATGATAAAAGTAACTACTCCAAGCTTATATCTGAAGTAAAAAGACTCTGTCGGGCTGGAATTGTTGACCGTTTTTTGATTGCACCTCAAGATTGTACCAGTGTTTCAGATGTAAACAAAAGATGGTTCAATCTTGCCTGTGACAAAACGCATAACTCCATGCAGGTTCCTGTCACCCCCCAACTCTGGGGATTTGACCAAGTCAAATCCCGATATTTATTACAGTGTGATGTCGATATCTTGGTAGGACGACGTGATTTTTGTCACGACTATCTTTTTGAAATGATTGACGCACTTCAGTCGAGCGACGTTTTTGGAATTGGCTTTAATATTCCCCACTCCCCCGATTCTCAAGATAAAATATATGATGCTTTACCGGGAGACTACGTGCCAGAGGTCCGTTGTGGATTGTTTGACTTGGATCGGTTGAAAGCAAATAGACCCTTTCCAAATGATATCGAAAATGGGCATTTAAGGCTGTCGTGGTATCGGTCTATCCAACGCTACCAACAAACAGATGGCTTCAGATGTCTTCGTGGTGGTTCTCCCAGAACCTTTTATGTACACCCTAATAACAATTGTAAAATCGACAATAACTTTTATGTGAAAGTACGAGATCTTATCTCACAAGGTTTTGTTCCTTCGTTACAATATGGACAATGGGACGTTAAAGGAAGCATAGAGGATTGGAAATATCCAGTGAGAAGTGAGAAGCTTGTTTTCCTTTTAAGAGGACGAAACACTCCATTACACAAAGTGAATAGGTGTATTTCTAGCCTTTTAATGCAGAGGGATCAATATTTTGGAGTGATTCTAATCGATGATGCTTCGCCCATAGAGCATCAAAATAACTTGCGTAGAGAAGTTTCACGATTGAAAAGAGCAACTCTTGTTTGTAACACAGCACGACTTGGGCATATTCAAAATACTATTTTTGCGATAAATCAAATTTGTGTCAATAACGATACTCTGGTGGCAATATTAGACTTAGACGATGCACTTATAGATAGGAATACAAGTCTGTTAATTCAAGAAAAGCAACAGCAAGGACATGATGTTATTTTGGGGGCGATGTATCGCCCAGACAAACCTTTAAAAGTTTATTCTCCAGAGTTTGATGCCCCACGTTCACACTTCGGAGGGGAAGTATGGATTCACTTGCGATCTTTCACTAGGAAACTCTTTAAATCTATACCTCAAGATTCTTTTAAAAATGGTAAAGAGTGGGTGTCCGAATGCGAAGACTACGCGATTATGGTGCCTATAGTGGAGTTGGCAAAAAAACCAGTCTATATTCCACAGTATCTTTATTTCCATGAACGTTCCACATCCTCATCATTAGCTTTACGAGAAGAAAGAGATTTGACGATTCGAACTATACTAAAAAAAAAGTCTCTTAGTGTGTGATCCTGCTACAAGATTGTGGACACATGGTTAAGTTGCTACCCTGACATTCACAGGAGAAACAAATGTTAATGTAAAATTTTTATATTTGGATTATCAAATATAACATTTCCAAGCGGCCCCCCTCAGATCCCGCTTGTTAAATTACATTGCCATTGCCGGAGTTGAAGCTTTTTTCTGGATATTTTTTTTAGGTGTTTTGAATATTCCGGAGAGTTGTTCCTTTACTTCATCCAACCCCCTGGATTTATGTAGATCATTAAAGTCAGTTAGCTTTTGGGTGCGTTCCTGTTCTGAGAATTTTGGAATCAAGACTATTCCGTCTACTCCTTTTGCTGCGGCTTCAGCTTTTTTCACACCCACATTTTCCATAAGATGATAATCATTGTCCGCCATGAGCATGAGTTTACTTTGCGGGTACTTCTCATGCAGAGCCTTTGCGACCGGCTCAAGGTTGGAGGCATCAAAGGCGGAAGCTACGGGATGAGCTGTTGCCATGTGAACGCTGGCGGCGGTGGCATATCCTTCGGCTATGAGAATCGGGCTACCATTTTTGAGTTTATTTTCTGGATCAATGACATGGAATGTTCCGGCTTTCTGCGCATTTTTTTCAAAGAATTTACCGTTTGGTGAGATCGTTTGAAGAGTGCGGATATTTCCATCCACATCTTTGCCGGGAATAACTAGATTGCCAAACTTGTCCTCTTTGAGTCCGTATCCCGGAACTCCTTTTTTGCTGAGGTAAGGATGCTGCTTATTTGCCGATTTAATAATTCCATCCCATTTCTCTTTTGAAAGAGCGGCAGCGTTTGTATACTGTTCCTTAATTGCTTTTTCCCTTTCCAGCCTTGTCTGGGCGGCTTGAGCCTTTAACTCTGTTTTTTGTTGATCGGTAAGAGTATGACCTTCAGCTTTCCAGTTCGCTTTGAGACCGGTTTTGTGGTTCTGGATGAATCCGGCAGGGTGGCCGTCAAGATATCCTTTGTAGGTTCCATCCTTAAAGTTTGGTTTTCCGTCAATTACCGGAACGCGGTATAAAGCTCCGTCCATGATGGGTAGCTTTCCTTCAAAACTCTAAGAATAGTATTTGCAATATTTCTTACTAAGTTTTTTAAAAGTTATTGACGTTGTTTTTTTGATAACATAAGAGTTATTGTTTTCATTAAAATGGTTATAAAGTGATTTTTATGCAAATTAAAACTATAAAATAACTGAGAATTATAGATGGCTTCACCTTCAAAAGTGCTCTCGCTGACAGGCAATGCTCATTTACCTAAAAGGATCATGGGGACGCTTTGGCGTAACGATCGTCAGAAACATGTTCTGCTTGAAGGCCTCAGCGGATGTGGTAAAAGTGAATTAGGAAAAATATGTGCTGACATTTGGCAAAAAGAGCATGGAAAAGTTTTTGTACTTACTGGGAATCCTGCTAGATCTAGGGAAAAATACTATCCCTTTAAAAATATGACTTCCTCAATCAGGATGGGGATCGATGAATTCTTTAGCCTAAAACCTCCAGCCTCTGTCCTAAATAAATTTGCTTTCATTTATTATCTATCAAGCTGGTTTTACCAGTTGTTTCGTTTTGCTGAAAGACGCAACTTGTTTTCACTTAACGAAGACATTCAACCAATCGTTTACAATTTAATTCGCAAAGGAAGAAAGGGTAAAGTTCTACTCGTTCTTGATGATATTCAATGGTTTGATGAGAGTTCTTTAGAGTTTGTTTGGGCTTTGTTGTCACGCAAGTATGAAACGGTCTCACCGATGTTTAAGAATCTAAGACTTCTGATGATTCAACGAAGGCCAACCCAATCTCCGCCATTTTTCCCGAAAGCTATTGAAAGAATATATAGGTTAAGGGTTCATCAGGAGTATACCATTGCCCCCTGCACAAAAGATAATTTTCGGGATGTTTTTCTAGAGCTTACGGGATGGGATAGTCTTACAGATATACAAGCTATCAAGCTTTATAACCTTATTGGTCCTCATCTTGAATTGATCAAACTTATTGGAAGCTTAAGCGATGATCAGAAATCAAACTATTTAAATAAATCAAAGAATAATGATAATCGAATCATCAGATGTATATTAGATTATAAAATAGACACTATGAGCCAAGAAGCTGATTCTGTATTCTATTTCTTGAATACAATCGCAATAATGGGAGGTGAGTGTAAAACAAAAGAGTTAAGATGTATCGTCGAAGAAGTTTGCGACAGGTTTGAAGAGTGCTGTGATATAGTTAAAGAAAATAGGTTTATTTCATTTCAAGATGACTTTTGTAAATTTGCTCATGATGTATACCGTAAATATTTTACGCCTGAGAGCAACCATCAAAAACAAGATATATATGAAAAACATTTACTGTGTATAAAAAATACCGCACCTCATAATTATGCATTACGCTTTGTTACCGCTCAAAAGAGCAATGATACCTCTTTGAGCAAATCGTATCTTTTTTCTGCTTGGCTAAAAGAAGAATTACAAATGAAAAGTAGTTCAACAATTAATGTATTTAAAAAAGAAATATATCAATATGGTCTTGAAGGTATTACTTTAATTGTAGAAAAAGCGTTAAGATTAGCAAAGAATGGCAAGTTTTCGTATGCTATTGAAAAAATAGAAAGTGCACCTACAAAAATCCCAAGACTCATTGCCCTTGAATTAGCTACTTTGCAAGCACGTTGGATGGTTGAATCACGAGAAGTTGATAAACGTAAAACTGCGCTTATATATTTAGAGCAGATACTTGAAACAGCTCTCGAATTGCAAGAAGATGACGTGGCTAACCGAGCAAGATTTGGCATGTTATATCCCCTTGCCCTTACTGGAGACAGGATGAAGATTATGCAATTTCACAATCAACTTGCGGGAAATATTCAGCAAAAATGGGATGAAACAAAAGACGAATATTGGCTGTATTGGATGATGATTTTAGACGGTGGAGCTGATGCTTATTTTTCAACAAAAACGGCCCTTACCCATATCAAAAGTGCTAGTCAATTTTTTGGACCTAACGAGGGGGATGATTGGCCTAAGCATGCTGCTGAGTACTTTAAATGCAAGTCAAATTTGGGTGCAAGCTACGCGGAACTGGGCGACTACTCAGAAGCAGCAAAACACACAAAGCTTGCCCGAAATAGTTATGTTCGATTTTCTGCCACGATCCACAGTTCATCAAGTTTGACTGATACCAATTATATTGCTCAACGATTCCGAGCTAAAGAAATTTCAGCGATGGAGGCAGCAGACGAACAGAGAGAAATGCTTCATGCTCTAGGTAATTCAGAGGATTTATCCTTTTCTGTAAATGCGCTAAGCGTGTATTTGGCTTTAGCTAATAAGAAGACTGAAGCAGTACATGAAATTGAAAAGGAATTACGACGCCTTAAGCAAAAAGACAAAGTTGAGTTCTACCCAACCTACTTGCTTAAATCATCACTTTGTCCGATAAAAGCTAGTCTTCACTCAGAATATGACGCCAAAGCTGAGTGGCGCGAGATGCTTAAACTTGCCAGAAAAATTCCCTACACAGACGTTAAGCTTTATCTTCGCAGGCATGAAATGTTAGCTGACTTTTGGAATGAGCCATATCAATGTGAGGATTTACTCTCTCGCTGGGACGAATATTTGTTTAGTTTCCCTCCTCAGGGAGATAGCAGGTGGCCAAGCCTACAGTATGGTTTTTATCTACCTAACTTATTCTTTTGGCGGATTCATGAATAGCCATAATGTTTTCACGCCACAAGTTTGCGCCAATTATCGCCCCTAAAAGGTCGGTATACTCAATTCCTTCAAGCATGAAAGATTTTGGAAAAGCACTAGTAAATCTATTCAGGCCAGGATTTTCAGCAATGTCAAAAACATACGGAGTTCCATCTTCGGTTATACGAAAATCAATCCTCGAGACGACAGACAGTTCTAGTAAGGAATGAATTTTTCGCGCTGTTCTTTGTAAACGTTTTATTACTTCAATGTTTAAGTCGTTGGGAGCAGAGTACAGAATTCCATCACTTGTTTCGTGGTCTGTGGGGAGTAAAAAGTTTCTTTTTGGGAATTTCTTAATGTTAGGACGAACCTCAATTGGAGTTGGTAAGTGCAATTCTTGAACCTCTAGGATTGGTTGGTAGCATTCTTTTCCTGAAATAAACTCTTGAACGACTATTGGCTGAGATATCTCTTTGGAAATTGAATAGACATACTTTTCTAGTGAACTATCTACATATCTTACGGAGTTCTCTGTAACTCCCACTGAACAACATTCATAAGCGGATTTAACGATTATTTTCGTACCATCTTCGGGGTTAGAATTTGTCCTCCATCCAGATGCAAAGTGATATTCCCATAAGTTAGGGTGTGGTATGCCTGCAGCCTTAAGTATCTGTGTTTGAAAGAATCTATGCCAACTCATCACCATTCCTGACGCGGGTGTATTGCAGCAAGGTATTCCAGCAAACTTGCAATAACTTGGGATCATTACTCTTTTTGCAGGTCCAATTCCTCCAAGTCCAAGATAGAGCGCAATTTTGTATTCCCGAAAATTTTGATTTTTTAATCCAAGAACGGTGTCTTTCAAAAATTCAGCCTCAGACCGATATGTTTTTACATGAAATCCGAACTCAATTAACGCATTTTTGAATTCATCGATTTGAAAATCGTTGTAGCAACGTTCAGCAAAACTAACTTTCGTCAATGATTCGATGTCAGAGCAGTCTTTGATATGTGAAAAAATGAGTAAAACACTTATTTTTTCAGCAGACGCTTTTGTCTTATCGACCAACAACCGAAGCTCGTTAATATCCATCTATAATTCTCAGTTATCGATATGTCTCTACTAGCAAATGTTTTTTCTTGGATGCTTTAAAGTAAGGATACTGCGTTGCGATGAAAGGCTGACATGAGTGTATATTTCTGTAACAGCAAGTGAACTATGTCACAGTAATGTTTGTATGTTTCTTATGTCTACACCGTTTTCAAGAAGCATGGTCGCAATGGAATGTCTAAACATATGCGGTGTAATATGTTCGGTCACTCCTGCAATGGTACAATATTTATTGATTATTCTGCGGACCGATTGGTCTGAAAGGGGCAGACAGTCTCTATTTAGAAAAAATGATGCAGAATAAGGCAAGTATTCTTCATAAAGGTGAGCATACTCTTTTAAAATGGCTAATGATTTTTTTTCACATAGTGGTATTATTCTTTCTTTTTTTCCTTTTCCATGTATCTTAAGCACATTATTTGTTAAATCTATTTCATTAAATGTAATGTTGCATAGTTCAGATACTCTTATTCCTGTTGAGAATAAAAGTTCTATCACTGCTATGTCTCGTGTTGCTTCTCTGTATCCTCTACTTTCAGATAAATATTTATTTTTTTCCAAATATGCATATTTAATGATTCTATTTAGAGATGATTTTCGTATTGTTTTAGGTAAATCTTTTGACCTATTCAATTTTAAATGTATTTTTCTAAATGGAGTTGTATTAATAATATCTTCACGCTCAAGGAAAGTAAAAAAAGACTTAAGTGTTGCAATTTTTCTTTTAATACTTCTAGGTTTATATTTTGATGATAGGTATTTAATAAATTCTCTAAGAAATTCTTTATGTATGTCTTGAACACAACTATGATGTTTAGATGATCTATCTATAAATTGATCTAGGTCTTTTCCATATGCTTTTATAGTTAGCTTAGAAAGGTTTCTCTCTAGTTGGCAGTGTTGTAAGAACATTTCTATTGCGTAATTTAGTCTCATATATAGTATCTCCTTTAGTTTGGCGTAATGTATGCGACAAAATTAAGGAGTATACAATTCGTATATGTTTAATAATTTTGATTTTTAAAGTTGTTATGTCGAAGATTGGTTACTTAGTATGCTGTTGTTTTTTTGGCTGATATCCAAGCTGGGCGGCCTTTGCTATTTATTTCGACATGCAAGATACGTATTAAATTCTATTCCAGGCTCTGAAAAATCAATCTCGAGATCACGACTATACTTGCCCGTATTCTCATCTCTGAATGATGCCAGTCGTATTTTGTCACCTTCTTGCGTTTTAAAAAAGTAATGCAGACAGGGATATTCCCCCCAAATTTTGAATTGAAGTTCAGCTAAATCTTTTCCAGGTGGAGGTCTTTTTTTTTGTAATTTGATATAAGACTCGTTTGCGATATTGAGATTGGTCTTGCGCTGGCGGAGGGTGTTTTCCAAAATATTTTCTTTACTAATCATCCTTGTAGCTTTCGTCCTGAGTTACAACAGTTATTTGCATCAGTCCGTGGCCGGTGGAGTAGTTTCTGCCAATTTGGAAGAAGGGGGGGGCTGTTGTGATTAATTTAGATGAGTACTTTCCGGCAGTATCACCTTCTTTTGCTTTGTATGGAGGGCTTTCCAGCAGTTGACCGAAAAAGATGCTTTCTGCAGGAACCAATTCTTCGTACCAGAGGTTTTCAGATTTTTTTGTTACACTGAGTTTGTTATGAGCGTGGATTGCCATAGCGTTAGAAGCAAACCACTCGAATTTATTGTCAGATACTAGAGCCAGTCTAGGTGTTAAATGGGCTGGAACTCCATCTGTGGGCAGTGTGAGGGTTTTATGTTTTGCATTCAGTTTGATATCTTCAAGGTAGATTTTTGAAATGTCGCACAGTGTTTCTGAGATTATTATATCGTTTTCGCATTGTTCTTTAATGGCATAGGTAGAGAGTCCTTTTTTTTCTCTGGCATCATTGAACCTGCTTATCTGGAGAGGGCAGGTTATCAGGAAGAAAGTTCGCACGCTTAATCTGACTGGTAAGTACAGAATCTGGGCATCCACAAAGCCGAGTAGGCCAGAGTTATTTTTGCCCACTTCTTGTGAGTCCGAGCCGAATGCCGCTGCGACTTCGTCTTTCCATTCTTCAGTACGTTGGCAGATGTCACGCCAGACTCCTTTTAACGATGTGGCCGGGATAATCGGAAAATTGGTGAATTGTTCGCGGGCGACTGAAAAGTCAATGCCTTCTCCAGCTTCGATTGCTCCGCAGTGAAGGGGAGTCACACATCTGTATATGAGTATATTTGATTCGGTAAACATTGGTTACTACTGTTTATATGACTAAGATTACCTGTGAAATAAAGGCCTAAGCTTTGTGCAAAGTATTAGCGTAAATTGATAGTAGTTATCCTGCATTGAAAAAACAAGTTCTTCTCCGCAATCTTCACATATGACTAATTCATGACCGCCCTTGATTGCCAATGCAGGGTTCTCAAGTGTGTTGCTCTGTTCATCTTTTTTCATAATATTCTCTCTTATGTTTAAGCGGCCCCCCTCAGATCCCGCTTGTTAAATTACATTGCCATTGCCGAAGCTAATGATTTATTCTGGATATTTTTTTTAGTTGTTTTGAGTATTCCGGATAGTTGTTCCTTTACCGCATCCAAACCGCGCGATTTATGCAGATCATTAAAGTCAGTTAGCTTTTGGCTGCGCTCCTGCTCCGAGAACTTTGGAATCAAGACGATCCCGTCTACGCCTTTTGCTGCGGCTTCAGCTTTTTTCACACCTACATTTTCCATAAGATGGTAATCATTGTCCGCCATGAGCATGATTTTGCTTTGCGGGTACTTCTCATGCAGTGCTTTTGCGACTGGCTCAAGATTTGAGGCATCAAAGGCGGAAGCTACTGGATAACCAGTTGCCATGTGAACGCTGGCGGCGGTGGCATAGCCTTCGGCGATGAGAATTGGACTACCATTTTTGAGCTTATTTTCTGGATCAATGATATGGAATGTTCCGGCTTTCTGAGCATTCTTTTCAAAGAATTTACCGCTCGGTGAGATCGTTTGAAGAGTGCGGATATTTCCCTCCGTATCTTTGCCGGGAATAACTAGATTGCCAAACTTGTCCTCTTTGAGTCCGTATCCCAGAACTCCTTTTTTGCTGAGGTAAGGATGCTGCTTATTTGCCGATTTAATAATTCCATCCCATTTCTCTTTTGAAAGAGCGGCAGCGTTTGTATACTGTTCCTTAATTGCTTTTTCCCTTTCCAGCCTTGTCTGGGCGGCTTGAGCCTTTAACTCTGTTTTTTGTTGATCGGTAAGAGTATGACCTTCAGCTTTCCAGTTCGCTTTGAGACCGGTTTTGTGGTTCTGGATGACCGGCAGGGTGGCCGTCAAGATATCCTTTGTAGGTTCCATCCTTAGAGTTGGGTTTTCCGTCAAAGTCCAGAGTATAGTTCTTTGTTTTATCCGCACTCTGGCAGGCCAGGACAATTTCAAAGGGATCTTTTTCAAGGACTTTAACCCTGTTCTCCACGTAACTGAGGTGCTGATCCGGATCATGGCCCAGCCCAAGCTCTGAGCTGAGCATCCAGCTAGAGATTTCAGCGCGTAACTCTTCCTTGGCATATATTTCTGATCCGAAAGGACCGAATTCACGGTCCAGCCTTGATTCATGGCCTGTCCAGTGTCCGAGTTCGTGCAAGGCTGTGCTGTAATACTTATCAGAGCTTTCAAAGGCCGAATGCGGCGGGAGGTGAATATCATCGGTTGATAGCCGATAAAAGGCCCGGTTGCGCTGATCATGAGTTATGCTCGCACCGGATTTTTTCATAATGGATTCAGCTCGTTCGTCCGGATTCCATGATATTTCTCGGCCTTCCCATTCTGGTATTCCGTCAATCTGGCTGGCGTGGAATACATTGGAAAAGCGCAATATCGGTTTTGACAATTGAACTTGTTCAGTCTGTACTTTTCCTTCTTCATCACGAACTGGCTTATTTTTCTCATCTTTAACCACATTAATCTGTGACATTTGCCAGAAGACAATAGTCCGAGATTTGGAACCCTTGCTAACCTGCCAGCCCTGAGATTCCGCTTGTTTGTAGGTCATGAATCTAGGGTCGTTCAGTCCGTCTGTTCCAAGCATGACTTGATTAATGCCACGATAGACGGTTCCGGAAACAGGGTTGAAGGCCGGCTGATACTCGCCCGGTTTCCACGGTCGTTGCCAAGGTGCAGTGCCTTCTTTTAATTTCTCAATGATATCTTCGGCGAATTTTTGATAGTATGGTGTTTTAGAGTTTGCCATGGTTTTAATCCTCCGGTTCAGGGGCTTTTTCAGCGTCAAACGGATCAAAAGAAGCGTCTTCGGCTTCTTCAAGGGAAATAGAGTTTTCCTCAAAAGCTCCCATATGTTCCGCTAATTCCTGATCAATTTCGATAGCCGCACCTGGATTTTCCGATAAATCTTTGTCGATTTGGTGCGCCTGTTCGTTCAGGAGTTTTTTGATTTCGGTTTGTTCGGTCATTTCTTACTCCTTGGTTAAATGGTTATATTTTTAAAATGTTTGAGCGGCATCAGTAACGTTTTCAACCATATCTTCGGGTGTTGATGTCCAATAGTCACAAGCTGGATAGCCGTTGCAAATCCAGCGGGATTCTATTTCACTGGTTGGTGTTAAGTAGGCTAATTTGCATCCACATTTTGGGCAGGAGTATTCCATGATAATTTTATCCTCCGGATTAAAGGTGAAGACGGGAATGACCTTCTGCCTTTGGTTCACGTCCACCAGTCCGAAGTAACGACCGTCGAAGCTATTTTCGGTGTAAGTGGACATCGCTAGCCCTTTTGCAGAGGGGATAATGGTAGAATGAAGTAGAGCGGGAAGTCTTCTTCCACATCTGGCAGAGTCTTTCTGTCTGCTCAATGGAAGCAACATGTTGTTCACAGACACGCCCGTGCTTGAAATTTTTATATTGTCGCCTGCGGTTCCAATCAGGATTTTTAGGAGAGGACTGTTTGTGTTTAGTCCTAGATATTTGCGATCAAGCGAAATTTGAAAATATGGATTGTCTTCACGAAGGCTGAAAGTAACCGGATCACCTTTAGCCAGCTTGCCGGGAACAATCTGGTAAATGCCATGGGGCATGGAGTCGGTGAAATTAACACGGTAGCCAGCCTTGTGAATCAGGAAAATAATTGCCACGGTATGGCAGAAGAAAAGAGTCAGGACGAGACTTTTCAAGCTGCGTCCTTCTGGATGTTTTTGGTCCAGTAAGTTTTGCGCCAGCCGCGTTTTGCGGTTTCACTGTTGAGATTCAGGTGGCACTTTGAGTCAATGGACTCAATCTCAAAATCACTCAGCGAGTTAAGCCAGCTTTCAAAATCTTGATTTTGTAGATCCTGTTCGGCTTTCTCCATTTTCTGCTTTTCAATGTTTTTCAGCTCAGCACGGGTTTTGTCGGCCTTCTTTGCATTTGCTAGAGCTTGCTCATTTGGAGTTAAAAACCCGGTAGGTCTGCGCCATGTTCCCTTTGATCTCAGAGTTGCGAATAGATAATTGCAGATTCCTTTACGGGCTTCCGGGAAGGTTCCATTTTCTAGTTCCCAGCGTGCTGCGTGCAAAGATTCTTCGATGTCGAGGATTGTTTCACCGAATGAAAGCCGGTGTTCGACGATCTGGCGGATCTGATCAGGACCGAATCTTTTTTCGTAGAGCCGGGGCCAGAGAATTTGGAAGTCATCAGTGCTGATTGATAATAACCGGCGCGCCCAGCGTTCCTCTTCAGATTCTTCAGAGTTAGATAGATTTTTTATCTGTCTATCTAATAAGAGGGTATCCTGATACCGATCACCTTTGGTATCAAATGAGTTCTTTGAATTTGTGTTAAAGCTTGAAAGGCAAGGGATAACAGGCTGTTTTGAACATGATCCGGCATTGGTAACATGATACCGATCACCTTTGGTATCAAGATCGGTATCATTACGGTCATGATACCAGTCACCTGTGGTAACACTCGCCTGATACCGATCAGCATTGGTATCAGGTTGCGGTGGAAATGCTTTCAGGAGTTCCTGAATACGAGCAAAAGGTTCATGGTTAAGTTGCAGAATAATACCAAAGCGGGGGCCGCGATTGTGAATATTTTTAGAGTATATTCCAGTGTCATGGCCGTGTTTGATCACCCTGCGAACTGTGACTTCACTGCAAGCAGCTTCTCTGGCAATAGACTGAATTACAAGACTTATTTCGTTTTGTGCAGCTTGTTTTGAGCATGAGCAGATGATACCGAACACTCGTTTTCCCTGATCGGATAAACGAGAAAATAAAGCATCAGCTTTATCTGATGAATTCAGCATAGCCTGCGCAGCAGTGTTAATTATTGAGCTTTGGCTCTGCCTGTTACCAAAGTCTGTTTGATACCGATCAGCATTGGTAACATTTGGACTTTGATACCAATCATGATTGGTATCAGTCAGTAACCCGTATTCATGTTTAAACAGGCTTATAAAGTATTCACAGCGTTCCTTGTAAAGAATGATTACAGACCCGTGTCTACGGCCAGAATGATTGATTTCTCTATTAAAAAGTCCAGCTTTTTCACCTTTGGGTATAGTCCGCAATACACTTAGTTTACTGCATTTTGCTGTGTGCTGAAGACTGGATATGACAAGAGAATACGGCTCATCCATTGCTGGAGCAGATTTAATAAGTGCAGCAAGTATCCTCCTGCCGGTTCCGGAGAGGGTATTATAAAAGGTGGTAATGTCACGGCGCATAAGCCTTTTCAAGTGATCGGTATCAGCATCTTTTTGATGCCGATCATAATTGGTATCAGAACCATTTGGTGGATAATATTCTTGTGCCGTTGAAGTCATGTCTCTGAGTCCTAAGAAGAAGATTCAGTTAAAAGCTAAAGAAGATCGAATTGGAGATAGTTAGCTATCTTGAGTTACCTGAATGCCATCTCAAGTCCGATAAGTTGTTTTTCGTTTCCTAAATTTTTATAGTAATTATCAATAACTACGGACATGAAATAGGTTGCATATGTCCGAGTGTGCATGAATTCAGAATAAATAGAAGATTTGTAAAGGTTTTGTGGTGGCAAGTGTAGGTGGACAGCCAAGATGAGAAACTAAGAAAGACGGGGTTTCAATAGGACATATATAGGACGAATATAGGTATAATGCGGGGTTTAGGATGAGACGAATTAAATTTTAGGGCATTTAGTCAAAATGAGAAAATTGACTAAATGCCCTTTGTTTTGGACATTCAAAATGAGAAAAAAAATTAGGGCAAATGATTAATCTTCTTTTAAGGCTAGGGTTGACCAATAAAAGTTTTTATACTGCCCTAAATATGAAGGGTTAAGTGTTAATTTCAAATTTTCTTTAACTGTATCTAAGGACACCATATTATTTGTTTTTAAGTCCTCTTCATTACTTTTAGTAATTTCGAATGTATATTTTAGTGGAGAATATTTTATTTTACGACCCAAAGCTGTAATATGCAAATCCAGCTCATACTTTCCAACATTCCAAATAAACATATCCGACACAAGATCCTCTAAATTAGACCATTCAGGCATATTCTTAATATTTATATCAAAGTCTTCAATAAATTTACTGTTATTCCTTTGAGCTCTTGCAAATTTATCAAAGAAAGGCTGTATGGTTTCTTCACTTTTTTTAAGAATATCTTCGCCCAAAAATTCTAATGATTGAACCTGTGTAAAATTCAAGGGTAAATGTAACATTAAAGCCTCTGAAGAAGACCTTTTTACAGTTACTCCTCCTAAACTGTGAGTAGTACTATCTTCAACCCCATTAGAAATCGTCGACCATTCAAATATAGATTCTTGTTTGTTTTCATGTTTTACAATAGCTTTCACATTTACAATTGTAGTAGGGTTTTTTTCACTCAACAATGCAGTATTTATTTTTATAGTTGGCCCATAAAGACAATGCCCAACTGTTATTTTTTTAGCACGCAATGTTAATTGCGGCTTTGCTAAATACTCCTGATATAATCTTATTCCCTGAGGAATCCAAGCCCCTGCACCGATGCATGCAAGATAAAAAGTGGGACTTAATAAAAATTTTTCATCCATATATTCCTCCAAAAGGCATTGCTTATTCTAAAAATTAAATTCCAATCACACACATGAGTATTGCATAGTCTATTGTAATAGCTATAATTAAACGGGCAAATGTAAAAGTTTACCTTTGCCCGTTATCTTTTTATTTATCCAACATTTCGATGGGCTTCATTGGGCTTATCTTCGTCTGGAGTGGCTCTTGCCTTCATTCGTTCCAGTTCTACCCGCAAATTTCCGTTTTCTTTAAGCAGCTCTCGGTTTTCCTCATACAAAGTACGTATTAAAGCTCGCTCTGCTTTCAACTCTTCTTCGAGTTGTTCACATTGAATGCAACCGTCAAAAAAGGTTTGTCCGTCTTCAATTACTACCTGATGAGATGTTTTACTTTTCAAGTAATCTTCATGCCTTGAATCATAGAACATTGGTCCTTCTCCCAGAAGCAACCAATCAAAGGAAACGTTGAATTCTTTGGCTATTGTGACGATTACATCTGCATTAGGAGTCCTCTCACTTCTTTCGTAATTGCCCAAAGTATTCTGAGCAACACCAATCGTGCTAGAAAACTCTTTTTGAGAGATTTTACCCCTCACTTTCTTAATTCTATCGCCAATACTCATAAGAGTTAAAGTTTCTAGTGTTAAGTTTAACATAAACATTAACACCCAGAGCAATTATATAACCTATTGATAATAATGTAATTAATACAGAATATCACAAAATTAAACTTTAACGCAATTTTGGGGTTAAAAAGAACTCATGGGCGGCACATAATTCAGTCACACACAACACTAGATTAGCACCCCCTAATGTGAACGGTCAACGATACAGTTTGGACGGTAAAAAGGAGCAGGAAAGACGGTGAAAAAAGTGCAGCAGTTTACACTTTTTCATGAAGAGAATCAGGAAATGGAATATCAGAAAATGGCCGCTACTTTAGCCAGTCTGATGCCCATGATCCGCTCTGCTATGAACAGAACCGCCGAAAACCACGACCTATCCCGCGATCTAATTGCTGATCGTATGACCGACATTTCTCGATCCTCCGGGGTTAAGTTGAGCCGTGGGAACGCCAAGAGCGTCAAGACGGATACACTTGCAAAGTGGCTTGCCCCGGAAGATCGGGAACACCCACCAAGCCTTAACGCTTTTGTAGCCTTCTGCATGGCAACTGAAGACTTAAGCCCATTAGGGCCGCTATTACGAGCATTCGGCGTGGAAATTATGACCGAAAAAGATAAAAAACTTAGGGATTACGGCGCCGTCGTTCTCGCTACTAAGAAAGCACAGAAAAAGAAAAAGCAATTGGAGGCAGATTTATGAATGCAGTTGCGAACCCCTTCGCCAGTGTAGGGGCCGGACGAGATCGCAATCCTTGGCCGATTAAAGAGTGGATGGATTTTCACGGAATACGACAAGCAGACATTGCTATTAAGGCTGGAATCAAAGGCCATTCTGTTGTGAGCCGAACAATCCACGGCGGAGCTAATAATAAAAAGGTTTTAGGGGCGTTAAGAGATCTTGGATGCCCTGAAAATATTTTGAGTTTACCTGAAGAAATGAAGACTGAACAAACATCATAACTAGCAAGAAGACATCATGAACAAATTCTACACCACCGCAGAAATAGCAGACAGCATAGACGTAACGGTTATGACTGTTACACGCAGAGCCAAGCGCGAAAGCTGGGCCTCTCGTGCTCGCTCCGGCAAAGGCGGTGGTAAAGAGTATGCTTTCGATAGTCTTCCTGAATCAGTTAAAACCGCAATTTTGCGGCACGAAGCAACTAACACTTGTAACGTTTCATCAATCCCCACCACGGGGCCATCCCTTGCTGACCTAAACGACAACAAACGTACCAAAGCTCTGGCCAAGGCGGACCTTCTACAGCTCTACACAGATTGGTTATCGCAAGCCAAAAGAGGTTCGAAAGCCGAAGCCAGAACTGATTTCATCCTCGCATATAAGGGTGGTGCATGGCCCCGATTATTAGAGACTTTAGGATCAAAAATTTCTTGGCAGACGATTGAACGCTGGAAGGTTCAACTTCGCAATAATAAAACAGTTGTCGTGCTGGCAGATCAGCGCGGGGAACAAAACCGTCAGCGTTCTGTAATGACAGATGAGCATATGGATATTTTATTGCGGGCGGTCCTTTCTCCTAACAATCCTACCATATCAAGCGCGATGCGGACAGCCACTGCCATTATGCAAGCATCTGGAATAACAGATGTGCCTTGTGACAAAACCATGCGCCGCAAACTGGAGTCATGGAAGGAAACAAATTTCGGTGACTGGGTGTACACCAGAGAAGGCAAGAAAGCTTGGAACGACAAAGCCGCATTTTTCATTGAACGCGATTACAGCTTGATTGAAGTCGGTGACATCATGATAGCTGACGGCCACGTTCTGAACTTTGAAACTCTGAATCCGTGGACTGGCAAAGGTCAGCGTATGGAACTGGTTATGTGGTACGACATGGCCTCTAATTGCCCGTTAGGCTGGGAGATCATGCCTACAGAAGACACTCAGTCAATTGCCGCCTCTTTCCGCCGTGCCTGTTTAACTCTCGGCATGTTCCCAAAAATCGCATACCTCGACAACGGCCGCGCATTCAGGAGTCAATATTTCAACGGTGTTGATTTTCGTCAAACCGGAGTCGGTGGCCTGTTTAAAGAACTCGGAATAAACACTATTTTCGCATGGCCATATCATGGTCAAAGCAAGACCATTGAACGGTTCTTCGGGACTCTCCATGACTTAGAACAATGGGTACCGTCATACGTTGGTAACTGCATTGACGCCAAGCCTCCGCGCCTGAATCGTGGTGAAGCTATGCACCGCAAAGCATATGAAGCCGTGGGCGGACGCCCTCTGACAATGGAAGAAACACACGTAGCCGTTGCACGCTGGATTGATGAATATATCAACCGCCCTCAGCGTGGACACCTTAAGGGAAAATGCCCCGCCGAACTGATGCTTGCAGGACGCGGCCCCGGAATTGATGAACGAGAATTGCGCCACCTGATGATGGTTAAAAAGGTCCGCAAAATCACACGTGAAGGCATCCGGCTTTTCGGAGAACGTTATTATGCACCGGAACTTTACAGCCGCACTCATGAAGTTCAGGTCAGATACGACATGCACGACCTCAGCCAGATCATGGTCTACCGTGACGGCGAATACCTTTGCACCGCATCCAAAACTGCAAAAATTCATCCTGCCGCTAATTTGCTAGGTGATGAAACCCACCAGAACGAATTTAAAAAGGCTGTAACTTTCAGAAAACAACAAGAAAAAGATGCAGCCAGCTACACAAAAACGGTGCTTGAATCCGCAATGTATGATCAGGCGCAGCGCATGAAAGAGCTGGAAGTTAAAAAAGAAACTTCCAACACTGTCACCGAGATTAAGCCTCTTACTCAAGCCAAGGTTACTTCCATTGAAGCTGTAAAGGCTAAAGCTCTTGAGGCTCAAAAGAACGCTCCGGCATATACGCCTCCGGCTGAGAAATCCGACATTTTAAGTGAACAAGACAAGTATGAATACCTTTTCACCATTTCATACCAGAAAGGAATCACTTTACGTGAACCCGATCAGGAATGGATGGGCTATTACGAAACTACCGATGAATATCAGTATATTGCGGCCCGGTGTGAGCAGCGCAAGAAATTTTATGCCCGGAAACAGGCAACTAATTAAAACAGGAGCTTAAACGATGAAACGTGATGTTTTCATTGAGACCTCAAACGTTACACGGTTTCAGAACGCCATAGGCACACTGGAAAGCGTAGACAACGGGGAACAAGGGTTTGCTCTGGTCTACGGTCAGGCCGGGCGAGGTAAAACAGAAACGACCCTAACATATCAGGCCCGTAACGGCGGAATATTTCTGCGTGTAATGCAGGGCTGGACTCAGAACTCATTTATGCAAGCTCTAGCCGGAAAAATGAACCTTGCACCGGCTCGGTCAGCGGCGGCTTGTAAAAGCAAAATAATCGAACGCTTAGGGGATGAACCTCAAACCTTTTTTATCGATGAAGCTGATCGTCTGCACATAGATAGAGTGGAAGACTTGCGCGATATCCATGACGAAACAGGATCACCCATTGTGCTTATCGGTGAGCGTGAACTGCATGGCCTTCTGGGTGAACGTCGCCGCATATGGAGCCGTGTAAAGCAGGTTGTAGACTTTGCCCCAGTCGCTGAGGAAGACGTAGCGATTTTGGCCTCTGATGCGGCCGGACTGGATATAGAAGCCGCAGCGTGTTCTCTGATTGTTAAAAAAGCTGACGGTGATTTCAGGCTTGTATGGACTATTCTTTCAGGACTGGAAAAAGCAGCAAAGGCCCGTGAAACTGACATGGTCAATGTTAAAATGGTTGCGGATGTATCACACAAAACACTCAGCTGGAGGCGGTGATGAGCGAGATTAGTATGGAGGCTCTACGAGACCTTTGCCGGACTCTTGGAAGTGGCGGCCGGATATTTTCGTATGCCATGATTTATGAAGCATTAAGTGTGGATACTGAAAAGCTACGCAATCTGATCCGTGGCCGCTGCAAGGACCTATGCAAATCGGGTGAATTAATACGGAAAGGTCGCGGGGAATATTCATACAACGAGAATGCCCTAACAGGTAAGGATGCCCTGATATTAAAAGCTGCTTGGCGAGCTATTAAAGCAGCAAAGCCCGGTTTTTCAACCCATGACATCGCGCGAAGATCCGGGGCTACATATTCTCACATCTGTAAATGGTTTCGTTTTTTGGTTGGCAATGAATACATCAAACAGCATGGCCGGGATAAAAACATCATTCTGTATAGAGCCACTGCGAAAGCCCAGCAAACTGATGAAACCCCATTGATGCCACGTAAGCCGCATAATCCCTTTGAATCTGAGAAAAAAGCTGCTTGTGAGCTTATAAAACTTTTTATGCTTGGAGACCCATACGCTCCAGCAACACAAAACAAAATAATCAAAAACTGCCGAGCCATTTTGGATCGGTTTGAAAACAATCAGGAGGTAGCATGAACACTTGTAAAAAAGCTGAACCAGCAGCAAGTCCGGTTGGCTCAAAAGTTAGGCATTGTGTTTTTGAATTGCGTTGTCTTTCTCAAGGGATGCCGGAAGAGAAATTTAATAAACTGAAGGTGATTATAAACAATTTGGAAGGCTGCGCTTTGCACATGGAAGAAATTGAGCAGCATATTCCAGTCAGTTTGTTTTCACCACCAATAGACTCGGGCCAGATCGCGGCGGAGCTTGGCGCAAGGATGGAGAATTAAGATGGGAGAAATGACAGTGCCAGAAGGATACATGGAAGACAGTATGGGCCGTCTTGTACGTATTGAGCATGTATCTGAATACGACAAATTAAAAGATGAAACGGTGAATACCATTTTGGAACGGGCGTTTCAGGTACAGCAGGAAATCAAAGATTTTAAGACGGAAACAATGGGAGACTTTTATGCTCTCATGGAAATGGCCTTTGAGAAGTATGACGCAAAAGTCGGTGGCAAGAAAGGTAATGCTCAAATCACTTCGTATGATGGCAAAAAGAAAGTTGCAATTGCCGTAAACGAATCAGTCACTTTTGACGAGCGGTTGCAGGTTGCAAAGTCACTCATTGACGTGTGTTTAATCGACTGGACAAAGGATGGCAGGACAGAAGTTAAGACCATTGTTAATGCCGCCTTTGATGTCGATAAAGAGGGTAACATAAGTACATATAAAGTCATGTCTCTACTCAAGTTTGAGATTAATGATGACCGTTGGCAACGGGCCATGAAGGCCGTCAGAGATTCCTTAAGCGTGTTGTGTAGCAAAAAGTACATCCGCTTCTACCATCGCACAGGAATTGAAAGTAAATGGCAAGCTATCCCGCTTGATATAGCGGCAGTATAAAATGCGAAACAGCCCTGCGGGGCTGTCGCCGGAGCGTGGCGGCTTCGGCCTGATGAGCAGCCGAATAGGGATTACAAAATGACATACGACCGCAAAAAACAGCTTATTCAAAAAGCGGCAATTGCCCGTAAGCAGCTTGGTATAGACGATGAAGCATATCGGGCACTGCTTAGTTCTCGTTTTGGCAAAAGCAGCTCAACAAAACTATCTATTGCTCAGCTTGCAGACCTGCTCAATCTCTATATTGAAAAATATGGCTGGAAGCCTACCCCGTCCAAGACGGCCAAACCAACGCCTACACAGCAAAAAGGCAAAGGTTATCAGGGCGAGTTTATCAAGCTAGATGTTCGTGATCCGCTTGGACCGCAAAAACGGTATGCGCTGGCTCTGGCCAAGATGCTTGGCTGGAAACTGTCCGGGCTTGATACCCGTTGCAAAACTCAGTTCGGTGTCGAGCGGTTCCAGTGGATCAGGAAGCAAGGCCACATGCAAGTGCTCATTAATGACATGGTTACCCGCTGCCAGAAGCGCGGCATTGATCCTACCCCGCAGTCATAAACATGGGGCAGGAGCTAGACGGGCTGAGACAGGCCATAGTTGATAAATACGGCACGGTACATAAGTTCTGCCGCAGAAGTCCACAGCTTAACCGCTCAACTGTCTACATGGTCCTGAACGGAAATTACCCCGGAAACATGGCCGGACAGATTAAACGCATAAAACAGGCCCTAGCTGATCAGGACAAAAGCGAAGACGTGTTCCAGGCCATTAAAACCGAAGCCTGTAGACGATGCGCAGTAACCGTGCCCTGTGATAAATGTGACAAAATGTTTAAAGCCCAAGCCTCGGCAGTATTACAAATTTTCTCAAGTTGAGTGTCCCGATGGAACAGAAAAAAATAGCACATATTTTATGCCACACAGAGCAGGATACAGGGCAGAAGATCGAAATTTTCCCTTCTGAACAATGGCAAACAGCCGGAGGCAAAAAAGGATTTTACCGAGTCCGTATAGATAGGATTTGGCATTGTGAAGACGGCGAGAAATACAGTTTTTTGAGTCCTGAGCAGCTCAGTGAATTAATAATAAGCCATCTTAATCTGGAAATGGCCAAGCCGGAGCCGAAACCGGCTTTTCGCGCACGACAGCATATATCTGTCAAAGGGCCAAACGGTTGGACTCGAGGCATGATCGGCAGTGATCCAATTTTAGGGCCTGATAAAAGATGGCGTGTATGGGTTCGAGGATACGGTTTTTCAAAGTTTTATCTTTGCGATAAACAAGAGGATAAATTATGAACAGCACGCTTTGCCGCACATTACGTAAAATGCTGGCTGATGGATTTGATCAGTACAACGGAGTTATTGAGCAAGACGTTTATGAACGCCTCGGGTGTTCCAACCCAGCTCGTGCTTACTGGGTCTGCAACTGGCCTATTCTGCATTGTTTGGGTTGCAATGAGCGTTGCACGCCTAAAAGTATTGAAGGGTTTCAGATTGTGCTGCCGACCATCAAGTCAGAAAAGAAGTATGATTTATCTCCTTATGAAATGGTGAGTCGCAAGCATCTGTTAAGGGCTGATGAGGCTGCATTTTGTTTGAATGTTAAGCCTAGAACTGTATATAAAATGGCGGAAGAAGGTAAGCTGAATCGGCATATTGAATTGCCTTTTAGAGTTACTGCGGAGAGTGTTAGGGAGCAGATGGAAAAGGTTGAGATTTAAGATAAAAAAGGTCGGTTAAAGATTATATTTCAATATTAAAATGATATACATTTTATTGTTTACTTTTTTACCGGATTCCGTTTATCTTAAAAGTTATCCTGCCACACTTTTCTGGACAGTGAGTTAAGCCACAAAAATATTTTCCTGACAGTTGGTTTCAAATTCAGCAGGTGACTTCCAGCCATTGCTG
>NZ_FWZU01000010.1 GCF_900177375.1 Desulfovibrio gilichinskyi
ATCATAAGTTCGACGTTTGGGCTTGGTCATTTACTTCTCCTGTAAAAGTCAGGATAGTTACTTAACCGTGTGTCCGCAAATCTATAGCAGGATCATTACGTGTCTCGGGCGGATTGTTGTTGCTGTTTGTTTAGTGATGATGGTTGCTAGTGGGGCTGTTGCGGGGGTTAAGGAAAATGCGGCTGCGGTGAAAAGCAATGCTGCTAAGATTGAGCGTGTTCAGGAAGATATTTCTGCTGTTAAGGCTCGGGTTGAAGAGATTCGGGATAAGCAAAATGCAGATAGTGGGCGGATGTGGTTTGAGAGGACTAAAGAACAAGCTGAACATGTAAAAGATTGGGCGGAAACACAACGAAACAATATTGATCTATTTTATAACGCCTTGATTTGGATTTCTGCAATTGCCGCATTACTGCTTACGGTTATCGGTTTTGCCTTTCATAAAGGACAAAAACAACTCGCACTTAAAAATCAAAATGAATTTGAAAAAAAAGCTGAAAATATTATTGCAGAAATGAAAAAGAACGTAAGCTCGCAGCAAAGTGACTTTAATGTATTGGCAGATAAAACTGGGGACTTAGTTAAGAACAAAGAGCAAGAAATTGAAAAGCTTGTTGAAACATGCAGAAAGCACGCAAAAACATGTGCCACTCATAAAGAGAATGCAGAAAAAGATTCATTAGCGATTAAAATAGCTAGAGACAGTAATATAGATAAAGAGAGAACAGAAGAAGAAACTCAAGCTCTTTCAGAAGTTTCAAACGATGAAGAAGCCCCTATATATGACAGGCTCCGCGCAAAAGCGATACAGTTCTGTGATTCTAAAAAATGGGAAGAAGCTATCAATGTTTTAAAAACAATGTCGCTTTTAGAGAGCAATAAGGCTGAACCCTACGTTGCCTTAGGATATGTGTATGGTGAACAAGCAAAGGATGCACCCTCTCTCACAAATAAAGTAATTCTGCTCAACCTAGCTGAAAAGCAATACAAAAAAGCTACAGAGATAGATGAAAACAAATCTGGAGCTTGGAACAATTGGGGAAACTTAATAGCAGGTAAGTATAAAACGGCAGCAGAAGAACAAAAAGAAGCTCTATTTATTGATGCTCAAGATAAATACAAAAAAGCTATAGATACAAACGAAAAGAACTCTGACGCTTGGAACAATTGGGGAAACTTAATAGCCGACAAATATGAAACGGCAACAGAAGAACAAAAAGAAGCTCTATTTATTGAGGCTCAAGATAAATACAAAAAATCTACAGATACAAACGAAAAGAACTCTGACGCTTGGAACAATTGGGGAATATTAATATCCAGCAGATATGAAACGGCAAAAAAAGAACAAAGAGAAGCTCTATTCATCGATGCTCAAAATAAATACAAAAAAGCTACAGAAGTAGATGAAAACTACTCAGGAGCTTGGTACAATTGGGGATTATTAATAGCAGATAAGTATAAAAATGCAGAAGAAGAACAAAAAGAAGCTCTATTTATTGATGCTCAAGACAAATACAAAAAAGCTACAGAGATAGATGAAAACGACTCTTCCGCTTGGAGCAATTGGGGAAACTTATTAATCTTAGAAGCAGCTCGCAATCCAAACAAAATCGATAACTCATTATTAAAAGAAGCCAAAGAAAAATGCCTCAAAGCTGAATCTATTAAAGTAGGGTACGGAGCTTACAATCTTGCCTGCATATCCTCACTTCAAGAAGACTTTGAAGCCTGTCAAAAATGGTTTTTACTACGTAAAAAGAGTGAAGCATCTTTGCCACATTATGAACACCTAATAAACGACACAGACCTCGACAACTTCAAAAACGACCCAGAATACAAACAATGGTTCGAAGATTTTCTAGAAGAAGTCCGCCGCGAAGAACAAGAAGCCAAAGGTGATGATCACCAAAATACAGAGAGCGAACCAGAGCAAGAATAATTTGCCCCCATTCTTCCCTTGCCCATCGCCGCGAAGCAAGGTATTGAGGGCCGCGTAGCGATGCGGCAAAACTCCACTTCTTTTGTCTTAGAACGGCTCATGCAGCCGCACCGGAGTGCTTAAACCGCCTGCAATTACAATAATTATTCAGGAGAACCACCGATATGGCCCTTAGTATAGGAATCGTGGGCTTGCCAAATGTCGGCAAATCCACACTTTTTAATGCCCTTACGAAAGCTCAGAATGCAGAAAGTGCAAACTACGCATTCTGCACCATTGAACCTAACAAAGCAGTCGTCCCAGTGCCGGACGTTCGCATTGATAAACTTTCCGAGCTTGTAAAACCTCAGCGGACTCAGAGTTCCACTGTGGACTTCATCGATATCGCCGGCCTTGTTGCCGGAGCCAGTAAAGGTGAAGGACTCGGCAATAAATTTCTTGGTAACATCCGCGAAACACAGGCCATTCTTCATGTTGTGCGCTGTTTCGACAACGACGATGTTATCCACGTTTCCAACTCAGTCGATCCTATCCGCGACATTGATATCATTGAAACTGAACTGATCCTTTCCGATGTTCAGATTCTTGAAAATCGTGTTGAGCGCATGGCTAAGCAGATCAAAGGCGACAAATCCTTAGGACCTAAAGTTGAAGAAGGCAAAAAGCTTCTTGAGTATATGAACAACGGCAACCAAGCCAACACATATGACAAGCTCGATACTGATATCATGGTCGAACTGCTCAAAGACCTGCGCCTCATCACTTCTAAAAAAGTTATCTACTGCGCGAACGTTGATGAAGACGGCCTGACAGAAGATAATGATTACGTTAAATCAGTAATGAAACTTGCAGAAGAACGCGGAGCGGCATTCGTTAAAATTTCCGCTAAGATGGAAGAAGAACTGATCGGCCTTGAAGATGAAGAATATGAAGATTTCCTTGAATCTTACGGCGTGACTGAATCCGGCCTTGCCAAAATCATCCGTACAGGATTCCATACACTCGGCATGATCAGCTACTTTACTGCCGGAGTAAAAGAAGTCCGCGCATGGACCATTAATGACGGAGACAAAGCACCCCGCGCCGCCGCCGCCATTCATACCGACTTTGAAAAAGGATTCATCCGCGCAGAAGTCATCGGCTACGAAGACTACATCAAGCACGGCACAGAAGCCGCCTGCCGCGCGGCCGGAGTTCTGCGTTCAGAAGGAAAGGAATACGTCTTCAAAGACGGTGACGTAGTTCACTTTCTCTTTAACGTATAGATCTTTTAGAAATACCAAAGTAAAAAGGGGAACCGTTCGCGGCTCCCCTTTTTTTATTTAATTTCGTCTACCAAGCAGCATTACTCCGCCTGTAATCAAAAAGCATCCGACCCACTGCATAGCCGTCATAATTTCATTTAAAACGGGTATGGCGACCAATGCCGTCACCATGGGGTCCGTTGTCAGCAAAATGTTTGCTATGGACGGCGTTAGTTTTGACAAACTCATGTTAATGAGCAGCCATCCCATCATAGTCGGTCCCATAGCTAAGGTCAGAATCAATCCCCACACTTTAAACGGCATCCCCGGCAAAAGCATTTGTGCTGGTGAAGCTGCTGCTCCGGGAACCATTCCATTGGAAAAAATATTGATAATGAGCATAAAAAAAGATGAAAAACCGAAAATATACATCAACACCGTAAAAGCATTCAGGCCTCTTAGAGCACATTCGCGCCCGAGCAGTGCGTAACCTGCGTAAAAGACACCGGAAAGAAGGCCCAAGAACATACCTACAGGTGCTAGCGCAAAGTCAGAAACACCTTGGATTCCGCAAACCACTGCACACCCGACAAGACAAAGCACAATCGACGGAATCAGCCGTACAGAAGGCTTACCACCTCCGAGCAACCATTGCCCCAGAACAGTCAAAGGCACAGAGAGATAAATCAGAACCGTTGCTACGCCAGCCCCGTTGAAATAAACAGAACCGCCCCAAATCCCATTCATTAAAGCAAGTAGAAAACCATAAAAAACCAAAATAAATAAGTTATTTCTACTCACCAAAATCAGTTTAGGCTTAAAAATTTTAAGCCCAGCCAGCAAGGCGATGCAGACAAACAGATTACGCCAGAACACCACAACCAGAACGGGCAATGCGTAATCTACAACCAAAATTTTTAAAAATATTCCAACAAGTGAAATGAGAACTGATCCGGCAAGAACCTGAGCAATTCCAGCATTTAATATTGATTTTACGTTATACAAAGATTTCTCCTTTGAGTACTTACGCAAAGCGTTACACTTATAAAAAGAAGAGGACACTATTCCACTTGTGCTGCAGTTAAAAGCTAAATTTTCACTAAAAAAATAATTTATTTTTCAGCTCTTGTTTGACGTATGAGTTTGTAATTATATAGAGATGGGTAAGACCGATTTAAATGCTCGATACGGGCGAGGCGCATAATGTCAAAAACGCTGACCAGATTTTTTTCTGCCGGACTGCTTCTGCTGCTTGCGGGGTTTATCCTGTTTATGCTGAACCAGATTTCAGCCTTGGCACAGCTTTGCGGATCATACTTTCCGCAGTCGCATGATTACGTTCTGTTCGGACTTAGCGGGCTGTTTTTGATCATGTGCATCAGCCCGCTGATGATGTTTATTTTTCGGCCCGGGCCGCTGACCATGCCGGACAACCCGACTCCCACCCAGCAGACGAAATATATCAACATGCTGCGTAAGCGACTTCGCAAAAATAAATACGTGCGGAAAATGGGACTTAATCTTTCGCGAAATGAGGACCTCGACCTTGCACTTGACGGACTGGATGAGATTTCAACGGCAAAAATGAAATCCGTTGCCTCACGCATATTCCTAAGCACTGCCATATCGCAAAACGGAAAGCTGGATTCATTTATAGTGATGGGTTCGCTCTCCAAACTGGTTTGGGATGTGTCAAAAATTTACAACCAGCGTCCTTCCTTACGGGATATGATTTCAGTTTACTCAAACGTTGCGGTAACAGCTTTTTTTGCAAGCGCGGTGGAAGATCTTGATATTCAGTCACAAATTGAAGCGATCATGTCTCCCGTACTGGCGGGTTCTGCTCTTGGCATGATCCCCGGCGCAAGCGGATTGACCTCTATAATAACAGCTTCAATTCTCGATGGTTCTACGAATGCATTTCTGGCTCTTCGCGTTGGCATCATTACCAGAAACCATTTCAGTTACAGTCCAGACAAAAAAACACAGGAGTTTCGCAGATCCGTGCTCAAGGAAGCCGCTAAAATGCTGCTTTCCATCGCTGTAAGCTCTACTAAAATGATAACCTCCGCCTATCTGAAAACAATTACCCGTTCAGCGGGAGACAAAGCCATGAGCGCGGCAAGAAAAGTTGTTGATTCAAAAGACAGAGCTTTCGAAGCCACAGGAAAGGCTGCAAGATTTTCAGCACGACAGGCGCAGAATGTTGCAAATTTTGTAAGTTTCTCCGGGAACAAAAATAAAGATGAACAGGAATTTTGCGAAGAAAACAATGATCGTAACGAAAGCAATGATTACACTGAAAACTCGACGGGTAAAAAGAAATCAATGTTCAGTAGGATACTTAGAAAGAAATAAAGCGCACCCCGTTAAACCGGGATGCGCTCTTTAGGACGGATCAGTTTTTATGCCTTAACCACAATGCTGTTTATCTGTTTACGCAAAGCATCTTTGCCGTCTTTCTGCATCAGATGATATAGGGCCATAACGGTAGCCTGACTGAACACAAGGTTTCTGAAAGCATGAAACTTTGCAGAACCAAGATCAGCCTTTTTAAAACCGTAATCCTGCATAGCAATTTCTTCCGTTACAGGAATAAGCCAGTGTGCGGCAGGAACTGTCAACACCCAGTCATGGTCACCCAAATGAGTTACAAAGGCTTCCATGCTGCGCGGCAGGGGAAGTGATTCTCCGCCCTTTTCAAGAAGTCCGTATTTAACTGGATCAACATTCGCAATAATTGCAGCAGCTTTAAGCCAGTTAACAGCAGAAGCTTCATCTTTATCAAAACCGGGATGACCATGTGCGCAGGCCTGCGCAACACACACTTCGGCAGGCAGACCGCGAACGATGCTTTCCGCAACCCCTAAGACATGATGTTCACCTGTTCCGGCAAGGGATTGTTCCGTTCTGCATTCCCCGTCTTTCTGCCACTGGAAAACCCAAGGTTTATGCAGATCGTGAAGAATCTGAGCCGCGACAACAACGTCCTTATCCAGATTGAATTCATAAATATCAGAATAATTATTGTATAGTGCCAGAGACATTTTAAGGTTTAATGCAGTATGGGTGGCAAGTCCGCCGGGGTAACAATGATGGCTCGAATATCCGCTACCCGGGGATGTAAAAAAGGGCTGGTTGGCTTTATCAGTGGAACCGTTCTCCGGTAGAAATGCGTCGAATGAAACTCCTTTCACCCAGCCGTTTTTATCCAGTTCTTTATAAACTTCTTTCTTACGGGATAAAACAACGTCTAATAATTTAGGAGCTGGATTATTTATAATTTCAACAACAGAGTTTCTTATTTTAGGATTACGGATACCGGCAGCCTCCGTATGAATATATTTCCAGCCCTGCATAACTGCGCCGGATTGCTCTGCCATCTGCTGCGGAGTCATTGCAAAACATTCTTTAAGTGTAAAACTGGTGTAAGAGGGATCTGCTAATGCCGGAAGAGCTGAAGCTGCAACCATGGCCCCCGCCGCAACTCCCATTTTTAAAAATTCACGTCTTTCCATATCCGTTCTCCTTTAAAAAATTTTTAATCAAAATTTAATTAAACATCCGGACTTGTATGAATATAAAACGTTGATAATTCATTACAAAGGGACTGCTTTTATGTGACAATTTGCCAATCCCAGTAACACTTATCAAAAGTACGTAAGTATATAAGGATACAAAAAGTAAAATTATTCATCTCTATTTACTCTTGACTTATCAACTTACCCTATGCAGTAATCCAAACGGCTTTGCGGCTTAAAACAATTTCTCAACAAAATAACTGTTGGTTCCTTTCGTCTGTACCAATGCGAATAATAAAATCACTCATAATTCCCCTCATTTTTTTTACTTTCTGGTGCATCGGGTCGGCACTTGGAAGTTTTAATGAGTTTCTTCTTCCATCACCGCTTAAGGTTTATGCGGCAGGGCTGGAACTTCTACAAAACGGAGTTCTGCTGCCAAACATTTATACAAGCCTTTGCAGAGTCCTTATCGGATTTTTTATTACTGTTGCCTTCGCATTCCCTCTCGGTATTTTAGTAGGTTTAAATCGTCGCGCTCAGGAGCTGCTGATAGCTCCGCTTGATTTTTTGCGCCATATTCCGCCCCTTGCACTTACCCCGCTCCTGATTCTCTGGTGCGGTATCGGCGAAGCATCAAAACTTTCTGTAATAATTCTCGCTACTTTTTTCCCGATCTTTCTAAATACTGTTAACGGAGTTTCCCACTGCGACAGCAAACTTATTGAAGTAGGCAAGGTCATGGGGTTCAGTCATACGGCAATAATCGGCCGGATTATTCTACCGGCATCAATGCCTTCGATAATGACAGGATTAAGACTAGGACTTGGGTTCTCGTGGCGAGCACTTATAGGGGCGGAGCTTTTAGCGGCAGCATCCGGCCTTGGGTATATGATCATCGATGCAGAACAATTTTCCCGCACAGATATTGTAATTGTGGGCATTCTTTCCATCGGCATACTCGGGTATGCTATGGATCTGGCGTTTCTGTGGATAAGCAAACGCATAATGCCTTGGCAAAAAGAGTTCACCACCAATGCCAATTATTAAAATAGACAATCTGTGCAAATCTTACCGCTTAAACGGCGGCTATTTTCACGCTTTGCAAGGGATATCAGCCCGTATTGAGCACGGCAGTTTTGTAACCATTGTCGGTAAAAGCGGATGCGGAAAAACAACCTTACTAAAAATCTTATGCGGCCTTAAAACACCGAGCGAAGGAAGTTTCAGCTTTCTTAAAGAGGACGGGTCCCCTTCAGCGGCTAAGATCGGAGTTGTTTTTCAGGAAGCCAGACTTATGCCGTGGATGACGGTTGAAAAGAACATGGCCTTCGGTATGGATAAAAAACTTTCTAAAGATGAAGCTCATGAAACACTTGAGTCAAGCTTGCAGATGCTGAATCTGCAAAAATTCAGAAAAGCCTACCCTAGTCAGATTTCTGGAGGAATGGCGCAACGCGTAGCTCTGGGAAGAACACTCTGCGCAAATCCGGATGTCATTCTCATGGACGAGCCCTTCGGCGCACTGGATGCTTTTACGCGGCGCAACCTGCAAAAAGAACTGACGGAAATATTTCTTGATCAGGCAAAAACAATAATATTCGTTACCCACGATGTGGATGAAGCAACCTACCTTGGACAACGCGTGCTGGTCATGGAGGAAGGAACAATCACTGCCGATTTGCCTGTTGATCTGCCCTATCCGCGCGCCACTCTATCCGAGACATTTTTCAGAATTAGAGAAGAAATTTTATCCGCAATTTTGCTGGATGATGAATTTAAAAAATAATTCCAGGAGATTTAAAATGAAACGTTATTATTTAAGCTTGCTGCTTGCAGTATTCTTAGTTGCAGGAACAGTTATGCCAAGCTTTGCAGCGCTGAGTGAGGATGTTAAGGAAATCGGTATTACATACGTAAAATTCCCTCTCAACGTACCGGCTATTATTGCCTACAAAAAAAATATGTTTGAAAATGAGTTCAAACAGGATGGAATAACCATAACCCACCCCGAACTGACTTCCGGACCTAAGCAGACGCAGGCTATGGCTGCCGGATCAGTTCAATTTGCCAGCGTTCTCGGCGCGTCATCAGCCATTATAGCTAAATCCAACGGGGTTGATCTCAAAATAATTGCCGTGTTTGCTCGCGCACCCAAAGCGTTTAATATTATGGCCCTCGACAAATCCATAAACTCTGTAAAAGACCTCAAAAACAAGATTGTGGCAGGTCCCAAAGGGACAGTATTGCATCAGATGCTCTATGCCGCGTTACTTAAAGAAGGACTCACCCCTTCTGATATTAAGTTTGTGAACATGTCCATACCGCAAGCCAGAGCGGCTCTTATGAGCGGCAATGTATCCGCAGCTCTTGTGGCAGGCCCCAGCGTTCCTGTTATGGAAACTGGCGGATGCCACGTCATTGCAAACGGCGAGGGGCTGATCCAAGGGCTTATAGTTGTTGCTGTGGACAACAATTTCTTAAAGGAGCACCCTGACCTTGTTAAACGGTATTTAGATGTAAATGAAAAATCCGCGAAATTTATGAAAGATAATCCTGAAGAAACATTTGAGATAGTGGCGAAAGAAACAAATCTCACCATAGAAAATGTTAAAAAAATGTTCCCTTGGTATGACTATTCTTCTGCAATTACGGGAAAAGACATTAAAGATCTTGAAGTAACTCAAGAATTTTTGCTTGATAATGGAATGATGAAAAATAAAATTAATATTAAGGATATCATTTCAAATATTAATCAATAGTTGACTGCAACTTGTGACAGCAACGGGCACAAATCACTCACTTGAATATTCAAAAAGGGGCTCCGGCCCCTTTTTATTTGCTCTCAACATATTATTACGAGATTACGCTGAACTCTTATCTAATTTTTTCAAATCATAACATATCTTAAATTATTAATTTTTTATTGTCATTTGGCATTTATTTTGAATATGATATAAGTAAGTGTCATAAAATAAACCTTTAAATAAATATTGAGAATTTTCATGCACTCAAATGAAATGGAAAAGCTTCAAAAACTGGCTTCCGCAATTCCTAAACAGAAGAATCTGGCAATATTCTTCGGGCGTGCTGGCAGCCATTTCATGGATAATGTCAAATACTTCTATATTCATTGCGTGAAAAATCAGCCCGAACTTGAATGTCATTTTATGGCTTTTGAAAAGAAGGACGCTGATATTCTGAAAAGTCAGGGACTGCCTGCAACCTGGGTAAATCACCCTGATTCGGCTGATCTTATGGCAAAAGCAGGCATTGTCATTTCCGATGATTTCAGCTGGAAAGATCAAAGTGTTTTATGGGCATTGCTTTCAGAGGCAAAAACAGTGCAGCTCTGGCACGGCATCCCCTTAAAAGCCATTGGATTTCCAGAAATTAATTCCACTGTAAACATGAATCCTGAAAAAGCTAAGCACCTGACATTTGCTTATTCAGGATATGACACTGTGGTTTCTACTTCTCCATTCTTCACTGAAAGGGCTTTTGCAAAAGCTTTCAGGGCTGAAAAATTTATTGAGTCAGGATACCCGCGCAACGATGTACTTATGCGGCGCCCGACAAAATATGACATGATCAACACCGACCGCGACCTTTACGGTGAACTTGTAAAATTCCGTAAACTCGGCGGAAAGACTGTCTTTTTCATGCCTACTTTCCGTGATACCGGAGGTGGACCATTTGAAGACGGGGCTATAGATTTGATGCGCATGTCAAAGTTCTGCCGAAAGAATAATCTGATGTTCGTCTGTAAATTTCACCCATATCTTACTTTAAGTAATGTATCCTTACCGGAAAACATCCGCTTGGTGGATTCAAAAAGTGATGTGTACCCCCTGCTTCCGCTTTGCGATGTTCTGCTTACGGATTATTCATCTGTTTATTTCGATTTTCTGCTGGTGGATAACCCTATCGTCTTCTATCCATATGATTATAAAAAATATATCAGCAAAAACAGAGAACTCCTTTTCGATTACGATTCAATGACACCCGGTAAGAAAGTGACGAATGAGAATGATCTTTATACCGCTTTTGAAGATATTATGATAAATAACATTGATGATTTTGCAGATGTCAGACACGAACTTAGAAATCTGTCTTTTAGCAACGCAGACGGTTTAGCGGCGAAACGACTTGGTAAACATGTAGTTTCTAACTTTCTCTAATAAACAGGGAGTAAGTATCATGAAAGCAGTCATCCTTGCAGCAGGTATCGGCAGTAGGCTCAGCAGACCTTTTCCGAAATCTCTTTCGGTATTGCCCTACGGGGAAACCATCCTCGGTCGACAGGTCAGGATTCTTAAGGATCTTGGGGTAAAGGAAATAATCATTGTCGTAGGCTTTAAAATGACCCTGATTATGGAAAACTTCCCCGAAGTATACTATAGGTACAATCCCAACTACTACATCACCAACACGTCCAAAAGTCTCCTATGTGCTATTGAAGATCTTGATGACGACGTCCTGTGGATGAACGGCGATGTTGTTTTTGATAAAGCTATTATTCGCGAAATTTTAGAAATTAAAGATGAAAATTTTGTCTGCGTTGACTGCAAATCCTGCGGTGAAGAAGAAGTCAAATATACTCGCGACGCAGACGGTTATATCAATGAAATTTCCAAACTAGTCAAAAATGCGGAAGGGGAAGCTGTCGGAATCAATATGATCCGCAAAAAAGACCTCAAAACATATGCGGATGCACTGCGCAAGTGCGAAGAGCAGGACTATTTTGAAAAAGGTATTGAAATAATTATCCATGACGGAATCAAAATTAAGCCTGTGGATATCTCAGACCACAAATGTATAGAAGTAGATTTTGAAGAAGACTGGATTTCAGCTCAAGAAAACTTCCAGACACGCGATAACAAATAACTTTAAGCATCGGACAATTTAACATGCAGATAGCAATCATCCCTGCTCGCGGCGGGAGCAAACGTATTCCTAAAAAATCAATCCGCCCTTTTCTGGGAAAACCTCTCATTGCCTATGCCATTGAAGCCGCCCGCAAGAGCGGCTTTTTTGATCACATCATAGTGAGTACTGACAGCGAAGAATTTGCTGAAGTAGCGATAGAAAACGGAGCAGAAGCTCCGTTTTTACGTCCAGCAAAGCTTGCTGACGATTTTGCCGCGACTGCTCCGGTAATAGAGCACGCGCTGGGCTGGGTAAAAGAAAACCTAGGTGAACCGGATAGATTCTGTCAATTTTATGCCAACCCTTTTGTAACCGCTGAAAATATAACCGGCGGTTACAAGCTGCTCCGTGAAAAAAAGGCAAACTGCGTTCTTGGAGTAACAGAATTCGCATACCCCATACTTCGCTCTTTCAAAATTAATGATCAGGGCGGCGTGGAATATGCTTTCCCGGAATATGCCTCAAGCAGGTCACAGGATTTACCTACATTTTTCCATGATGCGGCCCAGTTTTACTGGCATGAACTGACAGACATTCCTGAAGACCGTAAAGCCGGATTAAATCTGCCGTACTTCCTACCGCGCCACATGGCCGTGGATATTGATACAAAGGAAGATTGGGAAATTGCCGAGCGGTTATATAAGGCTTTTGTTCTTAATGCGTAAGCCAGTTAAAATTGCATTCTTTTGCGAAGGGACCCCTGAAAGGGGGTTTGGGCATGTCGGAAGATGTTTAGCACTTAGCGCAGCATTCAGAGAGGATCATGGTAGTAACTGTCTGTTTGTGTTTAAGGGCAGTGAATCCGCCCGTAGTAAAATCTGTGAAGCGGCTTTTGAAGTCGTAGAAATCTCAGATTTCGAATCGTATGTGTTTTCAGACGAAGATGCCGTTGTTCTGGACCTGCTCATTCCTCTGGCAGATGACTTCTTCGCAAATGCAAAATCTAGAAATGTGCTCATATGTACTATCGACGATCCCACACCAAACCGTTTAAAAAGTGAATTGGCTTTTTACCCACCTGTCCCGCAAGTCCGCGATCTGAGCTGGAAAAATTTCTCTGGAGATCTTTTTTGCGGTTGGGACTACATTCCTCTCCGCAAGGAATTTTCTAAAATCACAAATCTGCCCCCAATAATTTCAGACAAGGAAAAATCTTCCATACCTGAGCTGCTTATAACAGCAGGAGGAAGTGATCCGGCTGAACTGACTTTAAAAATTTTACACGTCTTAACTTCCCTTAACGAGCCGTGGCATGCAAAAATAGTCATTGGCCCTATGTTCAAAAATCTGGACAAAATCAAAGGGATAGCGGTAGAGCTTGGAGACAGGATTAAACTTGTGGGCAATGTTGAATCCATGTCCCGACTAATGAGTCAAAGCGACTTAGCTATAGCTTCATTCGGCATGACGGCTTATGAGCTGGTAGCCTGCAGAACACCGCAGTTGTTGCTCTGCCTGACGGATGATCACGCCAGCTCGGCATCAGCCTTGCATGACACCGGAGCAGCAATCTCTCTCGGCAGATATGATCTTGTTACAAAGCAAAAGCTTACAGAGACCTTGCTTAAATTTATTTCTGATAGAAATTTACGGGCAAAAATGGTTGCGAGTGCCGAAAGACTTAATATTGGGCGCGGAGCCGCTAATATTGCCGAGATCATAATCAAACGACTTAAGTCCAAAAGAATTGGTGATATAAAGTGAGTGATAAAAAGAACTGGAACGACCACGAAGGAACTGTCCTGCACAGCGTGGACGGTTTTGACGTAATAGACTGCAAATTATGCGGTTTCAAACACATCATTCCTATCCCTAGTGAGGATGAACTTCGTAAGATTTACAAGCATGATTACCACGTAAAAGACAAGCCGTTGATGCTTGAGCATCAGCTTGAAGACCGAGAGTGGCTGGACTCTATCAATGATGCACGGCTTGAAACTCTGGAAAAAATTTTAGGCAGAGCAGGTAGTTTTTTAGACATAGGTTCCGGCAACGGATTCCTGCTCAGTCAGGCAAAAAATCGTGGATGGACAGTTAAAGGAATTGAACCTTCCGACAAAGCCGCAGAGTATTCATACTCACAAGGACTTGACGTTGATTGCGCCGTTTTTGATCAAGAATGTGCAAACCGTTTAGAGAAATTCGATGTGGTTCACCTTGGCGATGTGATGGAACATGTTCCGTCTCCAAGCGCAATACTTAACCTTTGCAATCATGTTCTGCGATCTGGCGGACTCATAGCTATCGGAGTTCCGAATGAATACACTCCAGTTCAAAAAATTTTAAACGAAGATATGGATGTACGCCCTTGGTGGATAGCTCCTCCGCATCATCTCAATTACTTTGATAAAGAGTCGCTTGAAGGATTGCTCTCACGCCACGGCTTTACTCCATGCCATAGTGAAGTGTCGTTTCCAATGGAACTATTCCTGCTTATGGGTAAAAATTACTTAGACGACCCTAAGCTGGGACGAGACTTCCACGCCATGCGCAAACAACTTGAGCTGAATCTGACTAAAAGCGGCAATAGAGCTTTTCTGGATAAACTTTACGGGTGTTTTGCTGAAGCTGGAATAGGACGAACCATGCTTGTTATTGCACAAAAGAATTTCGAACAGGAATAAAATTAAATGAATAGATTAGAAAATAAAATAGCTCTGGTCACAGGCGGCGGACGTGGAATAGGCAAGGCTATCAGCGCCAAACTTGCTGAAAACGGCGCAGAAGTAATTCTCACATGGGTATCAGATAGCAAAAGTGCAGATGAAACCGTCAGCGCAATCATTAAAAACGGCGGCAAGGGACGTGCGCTCCAGCTTGAAGTCAGTGACGAATCTTCTGTTAACGCAGTTGTCGCTGATATATCTGAAAAAGAAGGACGGCTGGATATTCTGGTAAATAATGCCGGAATTAATAACCCGACTGATTTTGATAAAATCACCTCTGAGGACTGGGATAGAATTTTAAATGTAAACCTCAAAGGACCGTTCCTTTGTACACAGCGCTGCCTTGAACTGCTCAAAAAAAGTAAAGCCGGAAGTATAATAAACATCGGATCAGTCAGCGGTCAGTACGGCGGACCTAGAACTGCCCACTACGCGGCAAGCAAAGCCGGACTCATCTCACTTGGGCAGGTCGCAGCCAGATTCGGAGCCGAGTGGAACATCCGCTGCAATACAATCGCCGCAGGTCTCATTGCTTCTGAAATGGCTAAAGCAGGGCTTAAAGATCCTGCTGTTCAAAAAGCGGCTGAAAGTGTGATCATGAAAAGATTCGGCGCAACATCAGAAGTTGCAGACACAGTTGTATATCTGGCTTCAGATGACTCTTCATACATTACAGCTCAGACAATCAGCGTCAACGGCGGCCTTTATTTTTAATGATTGCGGTTTAAAGGAGAAACAATGAACACGTCTAAATATGATGAACTTGAAAAATTTGCTGCAAAACTCAGAAAATCCATCATCATAATGAATTGCCATGCAGGCTCAGGTCATCCGGGCGGTTCACTTTCCTGTGTGGAAATCATCAGCTGGCTTTATTGCAACGAAATGAACTACTGCACAGAAAATATGAATGACCCGGGCCGTGACAGATTTATACTGTCTAAAGGACACTCCTGCCTTTCTCTTTACGCCGCTCTTGCTGAAAAAGGTTTCTTTTCAAAAGAAGAATTTAAAACTCTGCGCCATGCCGGAGGGATGCTGCAAGGTCACCCTGACCGCTTGAAAACCCCCGGGGTTGAATTCAACTCAGGTTCGCTTGGGCAGGGATTCTCTTTTGCTCTCGGGTGCGCTCTTGGAGCCAAAAGAGCAGGAAGAAAAAGCCGTATATATGCTCTGCTCGGAGACGGCGAACTCAATGAAGGTCAAATATGGGAAGGATGCATGTTCGCAGCTCACCACAATCTCGACAACATGGTTGCTATTGTTGATTACAACAAACTTCAAAGTGACGACCTTAACACCAAGATTACTGCTATCGAGCCGTTAAACGACAAATTCAAAGCCTTCGGCTGGCATGTAATCGAAATTGACGGTCACGATTTCCGCGAAATTTCAAATGCATTCACAAGAGCAAGAGCTATGGCCGGAAAACCGACCATGATCATCGCCCATACCGTTAAAGGAAAAGGGGTTTCATACATGGAAAATGTGCCAAAATGGCACGGCAGCCTCTGCCCGACCGGAAAAGAAAGAGAATGCGCAATGCGTGAATGCGGCTGCGAGGAGTTAATATAATGGAAAATATGAGAGATGCTTTCGGCAAGGTGCTGACAGAACTTGCAGGAGTGCGGGATGATTTTGTAGTTCTTGACGCAGACGTTGCCGGGGGAACCGGAACATACCATTTTCGCGAGGCATATCCAGACAGATTTATCCAATGCGGAATTGCTGAACAGAATATGTTTTCAATGGCAGCAGGTCTTGCCGAATCAGGAATTATCCCCATTGTTACCTGCTACGCAGTGTTTGCATCTATGCGTGCACTGGAACAAGCCAGAAACTCTATCGCCTATCCTGAATTCAATGTAAAAATTGCTGCAAGTCACCTCGGGCTGGACGTAGGCCCTGACGGAGCAACTCATCAGGCTCTTGAAGATATCGCCATATATCGCAGTATTCCTAAAATGAGTGTTGTATCCCCTGCCGATCCGGTAGAACTGAGAGCAGTTATGCCTTATCTGCTAGACACTACAGGGCCGCTATACCTTCGGACAGGACGCAGTCCGTTGCCTAATGTTTTTGACGAAAACACAATTTTTGAACACGGCAAAGCTCAAGTTTTACGCGAAGGCAGTGATGCAACCATTATGGCAGTCGGAGTCATGGTACACCGCGCCATGAAAGCCGCTGAAACCCTCGCAAAAGAAGGCATATCCTGCCGCGTACTGAACATGTCTTGGCTTAAACCCATGGACGAAGCGGCTGTCACTAAAGCTGCAATAGAAACAGGCGCAATAGTAACTTGTGAAGATCATAATAAATACGGCGGACTCGGCGGCGCTGTAATGGAAATAGTTTGCGAAAACGCTCCTGTTCCTGTTGAACGCGTAGCTGTGGATGACATTTTCGGAGCATCCGGTGAACCGGAAGATCTGGCTAAAGCATATGGGCTTATGCCTGAAGATATTGTTAAGGCTGTGCGTAAGGTAATTAAACGTAAAGCATAAAAATGAAAAAAAAGCGTTTACTCATCATAGGAACAGCTCAGCAGGCATACATACAGGACTACCTTGCAAAAGTAGACCTCATCACCACAGACGTCCATCTTCTGGTTCCTGAGCGTGACAGAGGAGCATACGGACCGCAAAAGGTCAGTTACTTCAGCGGCATCTTTCACCCGCTGTTTCTGCCGCTGCTTAAAGTAATGCTTACCTTCAGACCTGATGAAGCTGTTGTAGTTTGCGGCATGACCTATGATCACGATAACGTAGTTAAGGCGGTCAGCTTTTATTCATCTTTTAAAAAGTTAGAAGTCAAATTTTCTGTGAGAAATAACGAAGAACTTGCAGGAAAAGAACTTCACCCTTCCGCACCGAAAGAAATACTTAAATGGATAGGATTAGGGACTATTGCGCTGTTAATCAGAGTAATTTCCCCGTTCAAAAAAATCAGAGTTGGTGAAATTTATTCTGTGAGACTTGGTCATCTGGCAATGGACAGTGAAATTTATCTCTCTGAAGTTGACGCAGGATATCATGATAATTGTTATGACCTCTTTTGTTTTAAAGACAATAAAGTAGCAAACAGGACTCTTGCAAATCTTTTTTGTAAGCAAATGAAAGTACACAGGTTAAATTTATATCTTCTTGACGCAATTCGAAGATTTAACCTTCACGCGAAACATGAAATAGCAATGAACACCCACATCGTTGCATCCGGCAGAGATGCTGATTGCGTAATGCAACTGACAGATAATCATATCGCCTTTTCTCCAAAACAGGAAAAGGCAGGAATTGAAAATCTTAGAGATCTAGGACTTCCTCCGAAAAAAGAACATGTTTGCATTTTTGGAAGGGACTCAGTTTTCCTCAGTGGTTCTGACCCCAAAAAGAGCGATGCTGACATGCAGGAAGTCCGCGATATGCACATAAGGACTTTCAAACCCAGCGTAGAAGAACTACTACGCATGGATTATAATGTTATACGCATGGGCAGTGCGGTCAAAGAACCTCTTGAAATCAGTCATCCCAATTTTCTGGATTATGCAACAAGCGGCAAGCGAACAGACTTCATGGATGTTTACCTCTCGGCTAAATGTAAATTTTTCGTAGGTGTTCAGAGCGGGCTGATGCATATCCCCATGATTTTCCGTGTGCCTTGCCTGAGCGTGAATGTAGTACGCCTTGAAATAATCCTTTTTTGTTCACCTGAAGATTTGGCTATTTTTAAATTGCTGTGGTCAAAAACAGAAAAAAGAATTTTAAAAGTCCCCGAAATTATTGAATCAGGGATGAGCCGTTGGCGAGTAGAAAAATTTGCAAACTCAGACATTGAAGTTATTGACAATACCGAAGACGAAATACTCGAAGCTGTAAAAGAGATGCATGAACGAGTAAACGGAACATGGCAAATTTCAAAAGAAGATTTGGAACTACAAAAAAAATTTCATTCACAATTCAAACCTTCTTATCTAAACAGTAAATTTGTCACTCCGATAAGTTCATACTTTCTGCGTAAACACGAAAAGGAATTATTCTAACAATGCACACAGGCAAAACTATTACGCCCATAATTCTCATACAGGCAGCATCCCGGGCATGGAGCGGAGCTCCTGACTGGTGCATGAACGAAACTAACGGTCGTCCTGTTGTAGCTTTGACAATGGAAAGTGCACTTAATCAGTTCCCTGATGCCGACATACGCATAGTTGCGCCCGCCTTTGACAAAGGAGGACGACTTAATGACCTGCCTGCAATATTTCCAAATAAAAAAATTAGTGTCTATTATGGTTTTGATGAAAGTCCGCTTGATAGGATGATTGCAGCGCTTGATGACACTTCAGATGAGGCCCTAATTATACGAGTAGACGGGCTACACTTTGGCTGGCTGCCTGAACATGCTGTTGATATGCTGAGAATAGCAGCGCAGGACAAACTCGACTGCGTAAAAATGCCGGATGATTTTCCCATCCAGCTGACCTCTGACATATACAGATTAAGCAGTTTGAAGAAAGCTTCAACCATGCTTTCAAAGCTGGATGACTCCGGTATTTATAAAGTACATCCCAAATTTTTCATGATCAAAAACACAGCGAAATTCAAATGTGCACGTTATTTAGATCATCCCCCTGTCAGCGATGAATGGCTCAGCAGATGCAGAGAAATAGCTCATGATGTATACATCGAAGGCCGGATGGCTGTCAGTAAAAAGGGTATTAAGGCTGGAGACCAGTTAACTTTCCATTATGAACTTGCCCTTGAGTATATTACGCCTGAAACTGTTATGCTGGACTGTGCATGCGGCCCCGGATACGGCGCGCGAATGCTGGCAGACAAAGCAACATCTGTCATCGCAGCAGATATTGATGAAGATACAATTTTAAAAGCAACGGCTATTAATAAACGGGACAACCTTACATTTCAAACTGCTGATGCAACAAATCTTGAGTTCGCGGACAACACTTTCGACGCAGTTACAAGTTTTGAAACTGTCGAGCATGTTGATCCTGCCCCGTATTTTAAGGAAATGCATCGGGTTCTACGAGCCGGAGGACTCCTTATTTTGAGTACCCCGCAAAACAGCCGCGGGCACATTCCTGTTAACAGCCAGCACTTACGCGAATTTTCCATTGAAGAGATTACAGCGCTGGCTTCCGCGTATTTTACAGTGCAACAGGTAATCGGTATTAAACAGGGCAGGGTTATTTTTCCTGATGATCCTAAAGGTCAAAACACTTTTATGGTCTGCAAAAAACCGGAATAAAAAACATGAAAAAAGTTTTAATTATGATCGGAGCCGGTATTGAAACAATTCCGGCTATAACCAAAGCAAAGGAAATGGGAATCCACGTTGTTGCAACCGACCTGAACCCCGATGCTCCCGGTTTTGCTCATGCTGATGAAGCAGTTATCGGTTGTGTATATACTCCTGAAAAAACAGTTGCTGCTCTAAAGAAATGGGCCGAAAAAGGAGTGAAACCTAACGGAGTAATGTGCGTTGCGGTTGATGCTCCTCACACTGTAGCGGCCGTTGCGAAAATGTTCGGACTACGCGCTGTAAGCACAGAAACAGCTGCGCTGGCAACAGACAAACTTGCAATGAAAGATTGCTTCAAAGCCAAAGGGATTCCTATCCCATGGTATAGTCAAATTTCAAGCGGGTCCGAACTGAAAGAAATATTTTTAGAACGTCAGGAAACACTCGTAATAAAACCTGTAGACAGTAGAGGTGCCCGCGGCGTTTTGCAGCTGGAATATAATTTAGAAAACATGCCGGACTACGATTGGGCTTTTAATTACTCTCAAAACGAATCTCCGACGAATAGAGTTATGGTAGAGAGTTATCTCGACGGTCCGCAAGTCAGCACCGAAGGTTTCGTGGTAGGTGGAAAGAGCTACACTCCAGGATTCTCAGATCGGAATTATGAATTTCTAGATAAATTTGCACCGCATATAATTGAAAACGGAGGACAACTCCCCTCCTTTCTACCGTACGACATTCAAATGGCTGTCAAAGACCTTTCCGGTAAAGCGGCTATTGCTCTCGGTATTAGCCATGGAGTTGCCAAAGGCGACATGGTCGTTCACAACGGCAAACCTTATGTAATCGAAATGGCTGCAAGACTTTCAGGCGGATATTTTTGCTCACACGAAATACCGTGGAACACCGGAGTGGATTTTGTAGGCATAGCAATCAGGCTGGCAATAGGTGAAACACCGAACCCGGAAGAAATGATCCCGTTCTACCAGAAAGGAGTAGCTCAAAGATACCTGTTCCCAAGCGAAGGAATTGTTACAGCCATTGACGGAGTGGATGAAGCTCAAGAAATTGAAGGTATCGAAATGGTTGAGATCAGAACTGAGGTCGGAGCGGTTATCCCTCCCACAACTAACCATCCTGCTCGGGCCGGAGTCATAATCGGTGTTGCAAATACTCGCGAAGAAGCTGTTTCAGCTGTAGAAAAAGCCGTCAACTGCATCAAAATTACTACTGAAAAAAGCTGAAATGAAACTGTTTGCAATATTCCACCTCAACCTGATGTTTTCCTCCATTCCTGAATGTCACAGGCATGAAGTAATCAAGCGGTGCTATTGGCCGTTGCTCAGTCTTATCGAAAAACACGGGTTTCCTTTAGGAATTGAAGCATCCGCAATCACCCTTGAAATAATACAAGATATAGACCCTGCGTGGATCAAAAAATTTCACGACCTGCTTCACTTAGGACAATGTGAATTCATAGGAAGCGGCTACGGTCAGATAATCGGACCTCTTGTGCCCTCTTCCGTAAACAAAGCTAATTTACGCATCGGCAATAAGATTTATAAAGAGATTCTGGGAATTACCCCGAAAATAGCACTGATAAACGAACAAGCTTGGTCAGCTGGCCTTGTCACCCATTATCTGGAAGCCGGATACAAAGGCGTGTTCATGGACTACGATAATCCCGCACGCTTTGCAGAAAATTGGAGCGAGGAAATACAGCATTTCCCACAGCTCGCCATGGGAATAGAGGGCGAATCCATTCCTGTCATCTGGAGCAGATCAATGGTCTTCCAGAAGTTGCAACGATTTGTGCACGGCGAATTAGAATTACCGGAATATCTAAAGTACATCGAAAATATGAATACAGGTGACGGTTGGCTGCCGGTTTATGGTAATGATGCAGAAATTTTCGATTTCAGACCCGGAAGATATAAAACAGAAGCAAATCAACCGGCAGAAAGTGAATGGTCCATTATGCTGACAGCGTTCAATACGCTGCGAGATCGCGGACATAAATTTTATTTGCCTTCAAAAGTTCTGGCAGATCTTAACCGCCCTGAAGCATGCAAAAAATTATATTTAAGTTCAGCAGAACAGCCCGTACCGGTAAAAAAACAACGTAAATACAACCTAACCCGCTGGGCTGTAAGCGGTAGAAACGACTTCTTCATGAATTCTCTTTGCCGCGCGATTGCTGCAGAACTAGAAAATTTCAATCAAGATGATCGATCTTTAGAAGAGAAATGGAAGGAACTCTGCTTTTGCTGGTCCAGCGATTTTCGCACCCACATTACTCAAGAAAGATTTGCAACGGCTACAAGCCGTTTAAATAATCTAGCTAAGTCTATAGGTGCAGAGATTAGAGAACCACTGCTTAGAATTCAAGGAGAACTATCAAACCATAAGGGGCGACTCCTCCATATAAAGACACCACTTTCTGCTGTGACCCTTAATACCGCAAAGGGACTGGCAATACATGAAGCGGCCTTTGCTGACCATGACATGATTCCATCCTTCGGAACGCTCGAACACGGTTATTTCAAAAGTATTGATCTGGGGGCTGACTTTTTCTCAGGTCATTTGATTATGGAAGGAACCGGAAGTCCTAAGGAAACGGATCTTTATAAAGTCTCTCCGTATTTATTTGAAACAGAAGAATATACAAAAATTTCCTGTGCCATGGAGATACATCAGGGCCGTCTAAGCAAAGCAGTCACAATTTATAAAGATAAACAACAGATAGATATACTTTATAAATTTGAATTAAACTCGCCTCCGCAAGGTTTATTGAGGCTTGGACATGTAACACTGATGACCGGACAAATGAAGACTGATGAACTTTTTTATGAAACATCAAATGGCGGTAATCGAGAATTTTTTTCTTTAAAAGACAAATCCTTTGACCATAGCAATAATGTATCTTTTTTGGTATCTTCCTCACAAGCAACGGGTATAACTGACTCAATCTTTGCTATAGGTGATAAAAAAAGAGCTCTTGCTGTGGCCCCTGTTATTAAGGATCATGCATTTATTGCAATGGTTACATCCCTTAAGGCAGAGCCGTCTCCATTTGTGCGAGTTTCTTTTTCCATGCAGGAAATGGATGAGACATGCAGTCAAGATGCATGCAATAATAAGAAATATTTTTTTTCTACGGGATTCAGCATTAAACCATATTCAAAGGTGGGCAGAGCATAAATGTTTAACGATAAATCAATTTTAATTACTGGCGGAACAGGCTCCTTCGGTCAGAAATTTGTTCAGACCGTCCTTAATAGGTATCACCCCAAAAGACTTGTCATTTTCAGTCGGGATGAGCTCAAGCAACATGAGATGCAGCAAATTTTTTCACCTGACGATTACCCCTGTCTGCGCTATTTTATAGGTGATGTTCGCGATGCAGACAGGCTTAAACGCGCTTTCAGTAAAATTGATATTGTCATTCATGCGGCGGCTCTTAAGCAGGTTCCGGCGTGTGAATACAATCCTTATGAGGCCGTTAAAACCAACATTCTCGGGGCACAGAATATTGTTGAAGCGGCCATTGATAAAAACGTTTCCCGTGTAATAGCCCTCAGCACAGACAAAGCTGCTAACCCCGTAAACCTTTACGGAGCAACGAAGCTCTGCTCAGATAAACTTTTTATCAACGGGAACAGCTACGCCGGACCGGATGCAACAAGATTCGCAGTAGTACGCTACGGCAATGTACTTGGCAGCCGCGGTAGTGTTGTCCCGCGCTTTTTGCAAGCCAGAGAAACAGGCACTGTTCGTATCACTCACCCCGACATGACCCGATTCTGGATAACTTTGGATGCGGCTATAGATTTTGTCATCAACAGCCTTGAAGTTATGCAGGGCGGCGAAATTTTTATTCCCAAATTACCAAGTATGCGGATCCGTGATATGGCCGAAGCACTTTGCCCGGAATGCGAAATGAATATTACCGGAATACGCCCCGGCGAAAAGATGCATGAAATAATGGTCCCCATGAACGAAGCCAGAAACACTTATGAATACGGCAAATATTTTATAATTCAACCTGCGTATAGGTTCTTTGAGCGATCCAAAACTCATTGCTCTGGAGCTACTGTTGCAGATAACTTTGAATACAGCTCTGACACCAACATGCAATGGTTAAGTAAGGAAGATCTTCTAAGGTTGGTCGACACAAAATGATCCCGTACGGTAAGCATCATATTGATGAAGACGACATTGCAGCCGTTGTAGAAGTGCTTCGCGGTGACTGGTTAACAACAGGACCGACGGTAACAGATTTTGAAAACGGAGTAGCAAAATATATCGGTGTAACTAATGCCGTTGCAGTCTCAAGCGGCACGGCCGCTCTACACGCGGCAATGTTTGCTCTTGAAATCAAGCCGGGGGATGAAGTCATTGTCTCCCCTATTACTTTTGCTGCATCTGCCAATTGCGTCGTTTACATGGGGGCAACTCCGGTTTTTGCTGATGTGGAGCCCGACACCCTGCTTATTGACCCCAAAAGCGTTGCAGAAAAAATTACCAACAAGACGCGAGCAATTATTGCCGTGGATTATGCAGGGCAAACATGTGATTACAAAGCTCTCAAAGCCATTTGCGAAGAGTTTAACCTCAAGCTTGTCGGTGATTGTTGCCATGCACTTGGAGCCAAAGATGAACATGGACAACAAGCTGGATCCATAGCGGATATATCTGTTTTAAGCTTTCACCCAGTCAAACACATTACAACGGGTGAAGGCGGAATGGCCCTCACGAATAATCATGAACTCGCTAAGAAGATGCGTACATTTCGTAACCACGGCATTGATGTTGACGCCTCGACGCGTTCACAAAAATGCACTTGGGTTTATGAAATGCAAGAGCTTGGATACAACTACCGCATCACGGATATTCAATGCGCTCTTGGGATCAGCCAACTTAAAAAACTAGATAATTTTCTTCAGATACGTAGACAACTTGCAGCTAAATACCGCTTTTTATTTCTCAATCACTACGAAATTAAGCCCCTTAAAATTAAGAAGGGAGTTGAACACGCCTTTCATTTATACACAGTCAAGGTTCCGGCAAATAAGCGTAAAGCGGCCTTTGAAGAAATGCGTAGTCAGGGGTTCGGGGTGAATGTTCATTATATTCCTGTCCATTACCATCCATACTACAAAAAACACTTCAATACAGGAGCAGGTCTTTGTCCAGTAGCGGAAGCCGCTTATGAAGAACTGTTAACACTTCCTCTTCACCCGGGTATGACTGAAAGACAGATTGACTCCAGTGCAAAGACTCTTGATACCATACTCAAAAATTGTAAGTAATATAATGTCACGACTAAAATTTTCTATCACAAGACTGGATACAAAACGTATAACCCCAAGGGAATGGGGCGGCTATCAATCTTTCCCGACAATCACGCAAGTAGGAACAGACTTGCTCGTAGGCTTTCGCAGAGCTGTAAATATCAGCCCGGATTTGCGGGACAGAATGGATCATGGCATGGCCGGTGATATTTATACGACCCGCTCAATTGACGATGGACATAATTTCGACCGCCCGCAACTTGTCATTAGCCATGCAAAGGATGAGACCAACGAACATGACGCGCTTGTTACAGCACTTGATGATAAAAGGGTTACGCTCATAACAAGAACTCACACTTCAAAATTGCGCCGCAATTATTTCTCCATGAGCACAGACGGAGGTGTCACTTTTCCGGCACGCAGACCTCTTGATCTGCCACCTGGGGAATGGGCCTGCTTCGGACATATGGTACCGACACAAGACGGAACAAAGCTAATCGGTACGTTTTACAACGGAGAAGGAAGCGGTACATTCAGACTGAATCCTGACACTCTGGAGTTTTCAGATAAAGCCCTCATGTTCAAATTCAGCAACCAAAATTTCAGACTGAATGAAACTTCTATTGTCCGCCTGAAGTCAGGTAGATTACTCGCGCTGATAAGGCAGCAACCTTGTTACGAAGGGTTGTTTAAATCCCATTCTGACGATGACGGGTTAACATGGTCCGCACCGAAGCCTATAGGACTTTACGGGGAAGCTCCGAGCCTATTATTGTTGCCGGATGAAAGTATACTTATGCTCTACCGAGGAATGATCCGCAAAAGTAAAAAATGCAGAGTTGCTCTTTCCATATCAAAAGATCACGGAGAAACATGGAGCTGGCCTGAAACATTAGCATGGTACAAAGGCGGAAGGTTTCACGGTGGATACGGTGATTTGGCTTTAAACTCTAAAGGACAGGTTGTTGCGGTTTATTATATATCGCGAAAATTTGAAGCGCCTAAGGTGGAACGGATGTTGCTAGGATTATGATCATGACAAATCAATGTTATTAGTCCTAATCTATCCCAGATTACAAAAAAACAGCTAAATTGCTTATTAAAGTACAATACAACTGCAACTATTATATCAATTAGAGAGGATTTCATGCAACTTTACACTAAACTTAAAATTTTTCATTACCAAGAAAAATTAGACTCTCTTACCCGTGAATCAAAAAAAACATTAGCTCCTGTCCATATACGTATAAAACCTACAAATATCTGCAATCATAGCTGCTCTTATTGTGCCTACCGAGATAAAAATATGCAATTAGGCCAGGACATGGCAATTAAAGACACCATTCCAGCGGCAAAAATGGCTGAAATTGTTGAAGATTGTATTGAAATGGGAGTTAAGGCTGTTACATTTAGCGGAGGAGGTGAGCCTTTTTGCTATCCACATCTTGCAGAAACAGCACAGGCTCTTGTTGATGGAGGGATAAGCATTGCGTCCTTAACAAATGGAGCACTCCTTAAAGGAAAAGCTGCTGAAATCTTTGCTTTGCACGGAACATGGGTGCGAGTCTCAATGGATGGTTGGGATGGGCCAAGCTATGCTAAATTCAGAAATATTTCTGAAGATGAATTTTCAAAAGTTATGGAAAATATTGAAAACTTTAAAAACATGGGAGGGAAATGCTTCTTAGGGGTAAACTACATTATAAACAAAGACAATACCGACCATGTCTTCGAAATGGGCCAACGACTTAAGGATTTAGGTGTTAACAGTGTCAAATTTACTGCTTGCCTTGTTAGTAACAGTGGTAAAGAAAACAATGAATACCATGCCCCATTTTTTGAAAAAGTTAAAAATCAAATTCAATTAGCACTAGAAAAACTAACAGACCGCAACTTTGAAATATTCGATTCATACCATAATTTAGATGAGAGATTTAAAAAGGATTATGACTGGTGCCCTTACCTACAAATATTACCAGTTATAGGAGCTGATCAGCGGATATACTCATGTCATGACAAAGCGTATAACTTAGACTGCGGAGTACTAGGTACAATAAAAGATCAAAGATTCAAAGATGCTTGGCAAAACAACCGCGAAACTTTTTTTAAAATTGTGCCAAGACGAGATTGTAATCACCACTGCACATCAAATAATCAAAATAAACTTATTCATGAATACTTAGACGCTGACCCAGAGCATTTACCCTTCGTTTAATTAAAAATTACAGAGTGCATATGGATATACTTGTTATTGGAGACGGCACATTGGGCAAAAGCCTAACCCAGTCACTTAGGAATAGAGGTCATACTGTCTTTGTAACTTCACGCAAAGACTGTAATTGTTACAAACTTGACTTGAGTAATCCGCCAGAGATTACGGAACTGCCTAAAAGTGATTGGGCGATAATTGCAGCTGCAATTACAGGCTATAAAAAATGTGAAGAAGATAAGAATGCATTCAACACAAATGTAGCTAACACTATTAAACTCGCTAAAGATTTTATATCAATAGGAACCAATGTAGTTTTTCCATCAAGTACTTCTGTTTTTGACGGTAATACTCCATTTGTCACTACGGAAACACCTACTTCACCAGTAACAAACTATGGATTGCAAAAACAGGAAGTTGAAAAATTTCTATCGAGACATAATTCTAATGCATTAATTATCAGATATACCAAGCTACTGGGATATAATCTAGGCATTATTAAAGAGTGGGTAGACTCATGGAAGAACGGAATTAGCATCCGTGCATTCACAGACTTATCTATTGCCCCTGTTTTAATGGAAGATGCTGCGTTTATGACTTGTAAACTGATGGAAAAAGGTAAAACAGGCATACATCACTGCTCAGCTTTAGAAGAAATAAGCTATTACGATTTTGCGCTAAAACTGTGTGCTATACTTAATTTTAGTCCTAAGCTCGTACAAAAAAGTAGTTGTAAAAACCGTAATATCACCTATCATCCAAGATTTTCTTCACTCGATGCTAGAAAAACAGGCACAGAAATAGGATGGGAACTACCGACAATGGACAAATTAATTCAAAATGTTAAAGCAAGTATTGATGAAAATGAGACCTCATCTTGTTAGTTTTATATACAATGAATAGGCAATAGTTCACAAGACAAAATAGAATATTACTCAAAAGAAAGTTCTGTCTTAAATGCAAACTATTATCAAAGATTTATAAATTATTACAAAAAACATTTAACTCGCGTAGCGAAATATTGTTTAAGGATTAGGCCATGAAAAAAAGTAAAGTTTGTTTAATTGTTCCCAATTACAACTGGGCTGCCAATGACAGCAGAATACTCTGGCATATTATACCGTACAACTTATGCTTGTTGGCTGCGATACTTGAACCTGACTACGATGTCGTAATTATTGATGCCTATGCCGAGAATCTGACTGAAAACCAATTTAAAGAAAAGATATTACAAATAAACCCAGATGTTGTAGGCCTTACGGTTTTAATGGATCAATTCGCTGCAGCTGGGCACAAAAGTGCCTCAGTATTAAAGAAAGCCCTTCCCGAAATACCTGTGATTCTGGGAGGTGTGTATGCTACAGTCAATCCAGACCGAGCCATTGCAGATGAGAATTTTGATTATATCGTTTGCGGGGAAGGTGAAATTGCTTTTACAGGACTGATCAAACACCTTTTATCAGATTTCCCAATTCCTGAGAAAGGGATACTCTATAGAAAAAATGGAACTGTGATAGATACTGGACGAGCTGATTTTATACAAAATTTAGACGACTTTCCATTACCTGCCTACCACCTCATCGATTATGCTAAGTACGCCCACAGTGCTCCTCGCAAAAGCGTGGATGGGCCTAGGGCCTTTCCGTTTGCACGAATTATTACATCTAGAGGATGCCCCATAAACTGCTGTTTTTGTCAGGTGAAAAAAATCATGGGGCTCAAATTCAGACCACGCAGTGCAAACTCTGTTTTGGATGAAATTATGTGGCTTAAAGAAACTTACGGAATAAAGTCATTAATTTTTGACGATGACAATTTATTTACTGATCGCCAACGTGGAATTGATATACTTCAAGGCATGATAGACCGTGATCTTGTCATGCCATGGACTTCAATCGCTACAGCTGTTTTTAAACTTGATGAAGAATTAATTGATCTTATCCACCGAAGTGGTTGTGAATTTATGTCCATTTCTATTGAATCAGGAACAAAGCGAGTAATAAAAGAAATTATTGGAAAACCCATTAATTATGACCATGCGAAGAAGATGGTAAACCTCGCAAGATCTAAAGGTATATATATCAGCGCAGCCTTTATAGTTGGTTTTCCAACTGAAACATGGGATGAAATAAGAGCTACAATCTCATTTGCGGAAGAGTTAAACACTGACTATACAAAATTATTCTCAGCTGTTCCTCTTCGACATACAAAACTATGGGATTTATGTGTAGAGCATAACAGTTTTAAAAAAGATTTTTCTCCTGAAAACTTATCGTGGCATTCAGGTCAGATTGAAGGTGATGAATTTACAATTAATGACCTTACCATTCTGCGTACATATGAATGGGATAGAATTAATTTTAAAACTCCAGAAAAGATTAAACGTACCGCAGCAATGATGAAAGTTACAGAAGAAGAGTTATTAAAAATTAGACGTAACACTCTTCTTAGTGCACACGCAAATATTCAAAATTAAGTATGCAATTAATGTAAGCAAACTTAGCTAGAAATACAAAGAAGTCTTCCATACAGCTAAATATCTATGAGGTAATACATGTCAACTAATAACCAGTGTGTACTTTGTTTAGGCCACTCTATTGAAGAATTTCCAAATATTAAACTCAAAGGAGTTACATCTGACTGTAAGCCATGGCCTGATACAGGAAGATTTTGCATATGTCGTGACTGTGGGCACGTTCAAAAGCAAATGAGCGCTGATTGGCTTAAAGATGTGGCTAATATTTATTCAAGCTACAACTCATATCCACTAAGTGATGCAAAAGATCAACTTCTTCATGACTCTGGCACTCCACAATCTAGAAATAAACAACTATTAGGGGAAATTTCTAAAGAAATTGACCTTAAAGATTCAGGTAAAATACTCGATCTTGGCTGTGGAAAAGGGCAATTTTTACGATGTTTTTCTGAAATCTACAAAAAATGGGACTTGTATGGGTGCGATCAACAAGAAAGCCTTCGCCCTGAAATAACGTCTATCCCCAAGGTTAAAGATTATTACACCGGCCCCCTTGAAAAGGTCTCAGCTAAATTCGATTTTATTTCGATGCTCTACGTTATAGAACATCTATTTAACCCTTTAGAGATACTATATACAATTAAAGGTAAACTCTCTGACGGCGGGATCGTTTTCATTCAAACAGGAAATCTTGCCACCAATCCTTTTGAGCTTACCATCGTTGACCATAGCTCAATTTTTACGCTGGAAACATTGGAGCAGCTCACGCGTAAAGCTGGTTTTGAAATTCTTGCTTCATCTGACTCATGGAGAGATAAAGAAATTGGGATTCTAGCACGAATTAGCAACCGTATGAAAGTAACTACTGAATTAATTAACTATTTCCACCTAAATAAAGTTTTGCTTAATAAACAGAATTCGTGGCTCCTAAGTTTTATTCATGAAATAGATGCAACTATTCCTAAAGAGAATATAGGTATTTTGGGGTCAACAATAGCTGGGACATGGTTAGCGAACTATCCACAATGCAAATTTTCATTTTGGATAGATGAAGACCTTTCCAAAGTAGGCAAAAAACATATGGGAGCCGAAATCATACGCATTGAAAATGCCCCTGAAAAGGCTTTTGTTTATCTACCTTTTCCAAACTTGATTGCACGCAAAATTTACATACGTTTGAAGAAGATTAGGCCAGATATAAATTTTCTATTTCTACATAATGAACGCCTTTAATTGGTAATCCCCCCGAAAATTAATTGTTCTGAAAAGTAGAATTTTCTCGTAAACTAAACGAAGGGGATTCACATGAAGCAATCACGTTATACCGACAGCCAAATATTAAATATTTTGAAGCAGGCTGAAAACGGAACCCCTGTAACCAAATTATGTAGAGAGTACGGCATGAGCAATGCTGCTTTTTACAAATGGCGCGCTAAATATGGCGATATGGACGCATCTTTGATGGCCAGGATGAAAGAGCTTGAGAAGGAAAATAGTCAACTCAAAAAGATGTATGTCGAATCTCAGATGAAATATGAGGTGGTAAAGGAAGACCTTGAAAAAAAGTGGTAAAGCCATCTCTACGCCGAGAGATGGCAAAAGAAACCGTGAAAGAGGAAAAGCTGAATATTCGCCAATCGTGCGAAGC
>NZ_FWZU01000011.1:0-2500 GCF_900177375.1 Desulfovibrio gilichinskyi
TATTATGTACGGGGTTTCTTTAAAAATAAAGTCCTTGCGACGACCTACTTTCCCACTAGCTACCTAGCAGTATCATCGGCGATGGAGGTCTTAACTTCCGAGTTCGGAATGGGATCGGGTGTGGCCCCTCCTCAATGGTCGCAAGGACAAATTTCTTTGTTAGTAACTTAGTTAGCCGATTAGGGCCTTAAGTTATTAACTATAAATATATAGTTAATAGGGAAGAGAAGAAAGATAAGTCGCACGATTTATTAGTACTGGTCAGCTGAGTATATTGCTATACTTACACCTCCAGCCTATCAACCAGGTGGTCTACCTGGAATCTTTAGATGCTTGCGCATAGGGAGAACTAATCTTGAAGCAGGCTTCCCGCTTAGATGCTTTCAGCGGTTATCCCTTCCGAACGTAGCTACTCTGCAATGCCACTGGCGTGACAACAGAAACACCAGAGGTTCGTCCACCCCGGTCCTCTCGTACTAGGGACAGACCCTCTTCAATTCTCCTGCGCCCACGGTAGATAGGGACCAAACTGTCTCACGACGTTTTAAACCCAGCTCGCGTACCACTTTAATCGGCGAACAGCCGAACCCTTGGGACCTGCTTCAGCCCCAGGATGTGATGAGCCGACATCGAGGTGCCAAACCGCATCGTCGATGTGAACTCTTGGATGCGATCAGCCTGTTATCCCCGGCGTACCTTTTATCCTATGAGCGATGGCCCTTCCATGCGGGACCACCGGATCACTAAGACCAACTTTCGTTCCTGCTCGACGTGTCCGTCTTACAGTCAAGCTCCCTTATGCCTTTGCACTCAACGGCTGGTTTCCAATCAGCCTGAGGGAACCTTTGCAAGCCTCCGTTACTCTTTGGGAGGCGACCGCCCCAGTCAAACTACCCACCAGACACTGTTTCCAAGCCGGATTACGGCGTTGGATTAGAATTCAAAATTATCAAGGGTGGTATTTCAAGGTTGGCTCCACACACACTGGCGTGCATGCTTCAAAGCCTCCCACCTATCCTACACATGATAATCCTAAACCCAATGTCAAGCTATAGTAAAGGTGCACAGGGTCTTTCCGTCTTACCGCGGGTAACCAGCATTTTCACTGGTAATTCAATTTCACTGAGTCTCTGGTTGAGACAGTGGGGAGATCGTTACGCCATTCGTGCAGGTCAGAACTTACCTGACAAGGAATTTCGCTACCTTAGGACCGTTATAGTTACGGCCGCCGTTTACTGGGGCTTCAATTCGGAGCTTCGCTTGCGCTAACACCTCCTTTTAACCTTCCAGCACCGGGCAGGCGTCAGTCCCTATACATCGTCTTACGACTTAGCAGAGACCTATGTTTTTAGTAAACAGTCGCCCCCCCCGATTCTCTGCGGCTCTCAAAAGCTCGGAAAGTAAATAACTTCACCATTGAGAGCATCCCTTATCGCTAACTTACGGGATCATTTTGCCGAGTTCCTTAACCAGAGTTCTCTCAAGCGCCTTGGTCTGCTCGACCCGACTACCTGTGTTGGTTTGCGGTACGGTCTATAAGTGCTAAACTTAGAAGCTTTTCTAGGCAGTATGGAATCAATCACTTCAAACGTAAAGTTACGGCATCATGTCTCGGCCTTAAAAGGAAACGGATTTGCCTATTTCCTAAGCCTACGCATTTGCACCGGCATATCCAACAGCCGGCTGATCTATCCTTCTGCGTCCCTCCATCGCACACACTTACAGGTACGGGAATATTAACCCGTTTTCCATCGACTACGCCTTGCGGCCTCGCCTTAGGGACCGACTAACCCTGGGAAGATTAGCTTTACCCAGGAAACCTTAGTCTTACGGCGAACGAGTTTCTCACTCGTTTTAACGTTACTCATGCCAGCATAATCACTTCTCATTAGTCCAGCAAACCTTCCGATTCACCTTCATCCCATCTGAGAACGCTCTCCTACCGATGCGTCAAAGACGCATCCCGTAGCTTCGGTACAATGCTTAGCCCCGTTACATTTTCGGCGCAGAATCGTTAGACCAGTGAGCTATTACGCTTTCTTTAAAGGATGGCTGCTTCTAAGCCAACCTCCTGGCTGTCTATACAACTCCACCACCTTGTCCACTGAGCATTGATTTAGGGACCTTAGCTGACGGTCTGGGCTGTTTCCCTTTCGACTACGGACCTTCGCACCCGCAGTCTGACTCCCAGGATAGAACTTACGGCATTCGGAGTTTGATAAGGTTTGGTAATCTGGTGAGACCCCTAGCCTTGTCAGTGCTCTACCTCCGCAAGTCAACTCCTGAGGCTATACCTCAATATATTTCGGAGAGAACCAGCTATCACCGAGTTTGATTGGCCTTTCACCCCTATCCACAGGTCATCCGAGCAATTTTCAACTTACAACGGTTCGGCCCTCCACTTGATTTTACTCAAGCTTCAGCCTGCCCATGGATAGATCACCCGGTTTCGGGTCTAATCCGCAATACTTGTCGCCCTATTCAGACTCGCTTTCGCTAC
>NZ_FWZU01000012.1 GCF_900177375.1 Desulfovibrio gilichinskyi
CTAAATCAAACCGCTTTCGCTGTCAATCACTTTTTAAAAGTTTTTACTGTCATTCTTCCTGCGAACAATTCGTGTTCGTGCTGCTTTCAGCCTTAGAGGAAGCTGGCGAAACTTACTCAAGTAAGCTCGCTCAGTCAACAACTAATTTAACTTTTTTTTTCAATGATCTCCGAGACTTAACTCGGTTACGCCCCTTTCGGCAGCGCGGAATCGGAAAGTATATAATCACCGTCTCAATGTCAACCGTTTTGTGACCGGTCAGTCAAAAAAAATCTCGGGAAGTGCTGTGGCGTTCAGCCGTTGCCGACCCGAGAAAGAGGTTCTATGTAAATCACTCCAAACAGTCAACAGGTTTTTGAATTATTGTGAATATCCCATGAAGATACAGCCGGTTAACAGCAACCAGCCCTTTATTTTACTCAGTTGAGCATAAAGTCTGGACAAATGACGTTCTAGGTGAAGTGAATCCTAAACATAAAAAGCTACCTATAGAAAAGAAAGAGGTGCCGACTAAACATACTTACTTCAAGAGCATGCTTAACAGTCCATTTTACTATTACGCTATAACAAAGCTTTCACTTATAGATATCAGTGTGCGGCCAGGTAGTTCGTTTCAAAATCTTTAAGCTTTTGCTCAAGTTCCCATTGCTGAGTAGCCTTACTACTATTAGAAAGAAGCTCCTTACACTCTTTATCTGAACCAGAGTTCTCAGCACAGGCTTTAATCATCTTATACGGACTTACATCAGCCCAAAGCGAGTGTCCCTCGAGAAACGAATACTCAAGCGAATTACGCGCAGCATTTTTTAAATCGGCGTAAGTCAAGCCTTGATCAATAACAGCCGTTACATACTCATTTGTCAACGTGGATCTCGCAATCCCCATATCATCTGTAGAGAAAGCGACAGGGACACCAGATTTGATATACATATGAACAGGATGATTCTTACCGGAGACTTTTAAAATAGCATCATTACTTGTAAGTAAACACTCTAAAGCAATGCCTTGCTCCTTCATAATGGCAAGAGTATCACGAGCATTTTTTTCATATGGTATATCAACACCATGACCTATACGCTTCGCATGCCCTTTCGTAATTGCTAGGAAAATATGATCTGATAATGCTTCTGGAGTTGCAAGCAAAGGTGTAAGCTCTCCTGCATGCAGTGTAATAGGAACATCCGGATAAATATTATGGAAAAAATCCAGCATATCCATATGCAATTTATAATCTCGTATTGCTATGGGGTCATCTTCTGGGGCGACTAGATTGACACCAATCACACGTGGATCTTTCCGAACAAGTTCAAATGACCATGCCATCTGGCAAAAAACATTCGCTGGTTCCGAGACACGAATAACTTGATTGATATAGCGCTGAAGAACTTTACTTCCGTTTCCGTCACTGAGAATTTGATTTTTTAAGTCTTCGGCAGCATCAAATATTTTTATAGCCTGATCCATCTCGGAGTATAGACCGGCCTTCTTTAATTTTTTAAGAGTAGAATCGAAATTACCATCCCACCCGACTTGCTTACTTAAAGATGCAACACCATGAGGTCCATAAATGGAAAGCATGATTTCTTCATATTGTACATTGTCACGATAAGCCTGTTTTGCAGCATAAGCCAACATACGCCCGCGATTATCAGTTGCAACTCCGAATTTTCCAAAAGTATCAAAAAAATGATCGTGACCCCAGATTTTATTATCTTGTAAATTCTGTCTGTCAGATAATGTATCTACGACTGTATTCCAGATATTACTTTTAACAAAAAGCTGTCTGACTGGGATTGAGTTGTTTCCACACGGACCTTCAACTATTCGGCTACTTGTTTTATCAATACATGCTTTATCTGCAGCTGCCCACGTTAAATAATCTTCAGCGTAAGGAATTCCTGATAGATGAGTATGCAGCTCCGCCCCTTTAGGCATTTCTGCGAGCATTATGCGTAGGGCAACAGGATCATGACTTATTTTATCAAAAGATAGATCATGATTCCCACGCGCACAGCCCGAAAACACAACTAATAGTATTACTATAACGTATTTTTTCATGCTTTTCATTAAGCATACAAGTCGAGATTACGTCAACATGCAAAATTAGAAACAGTTAATACTGAAAGACTTTTTTTACTAAAAACTGCTTTTACTTATTCTATTCCGGATCCGTCAAAAGTATACGAGTATTTAAAATACCGAGCAATTCTCCCGCCAACGCAAGAAACCCCGTACATATATTATGTACGGGGTTTCTTTAAAAATAAAGTCCTTGCGACGACCTACTTTCCCACTAGCTACCTAG
>NZ_FWZU01000013.1 GCF_900177375.1 Desulfovibrio gilichinskyi
ATTTCCAAACGAATCATTTATAATTCGCTTTACCTCATTACCCCTTTCATCCGCAACCATGAAAATTGTGCCGACCTGATTTGTAGCAAAGAAAAAGGTTTGTCCTTCGTAGGTCATGCTCACGGGATTACCCTCTTCGTCATAGCTGAATACTTTCGGACGCAGACCTTCGCCGTCAGTGACAGCAAGAAGCATAGTTAAATCCTGCCAGAGGTACTTTTCTACAATTTTGCCGTTAATTGACTTTGCGATTCTCCGCCCCAAAGGGTCACAAGTGTATTCAATTCTGCGCCCGTCAGGCAGATGTACTTCGTGGAGCGGACCTGATTCTAAATAAGAATACCTCGTGACCTGACCGAGAAAGTTTTTCATCACCATGCGGCCTTGAGTGTCGTACATATATTTTGCTTCACCAGCCTGCAAAAGTTCCATGCTCTGACCGTACTTGAAGAGTTGTGGTTTTATCTGGCGAGTCTCCGAGGCCAGCCGTTCACCGTTTTTGCCGTACTGATAATGCTCAACAACAGCGTTCTCGCAAATAACTTTGCTAAGCCGACCGCCGTTGTCATAAACATATTCACGCTCAACCGCTTGCGGTTCAACGGCTAAGGCCGTGTAAATTATTCTGCCGTTGTCATCGCGCTCAGTTGCGAGGAGCGAGAATTCTTCACCTGTGTTAGGGATTGTAAAAGTTTTAGTTTGATATGCTTCCACGGCTGAAACATCGACAGCATCTCTTTTCTGCTCGTCATAAATGGTTTCACCCGTACCTGTTTCCGGCTGTCTGGGTTGATCCTTAGCAACTTCTGCAAGTAATTCCTGTCCGTATTCTGTTTTAATCAAATCTTTAACGAGGGGCAGATCTGGATTTTCAATAATAAATTTTGCGTGAAGCTTACGTTTTATTAGTTTTAAATATTTCTTTTCATATTCTATTTCCCTTAATTTACGTTCAAATAAAGCCTTGCGTTCAGTGGACATCATGCTTGGGTACATGCGCTCATGGGCAGGGAAATCTTTAAGGGCATAATAGGGGCTGTCCATTTCCTCCGGCCCTTCAAGAATGGAATTCGGCACCACATCGTACATCATTTTTAAAATATCTTCTGGTGGTGTCGAGTTTCTATACAATCGAACGTTAATGGGGATGTCCTTGCCTTCTTTTTCTCGTAATCTGTATCCACCGGGATAAATCATAATTAACTCCGCTTGCTTTGTGATAGCCGGATTAAACACAGACCTGTTCTGAATTTAATTAAGCTATCCTTAACTGAATAAGCATAGGATATAGGGCAGGGCGGACATGAATAAGCCGAGTCAGGTCCG
>NZ_FWZU01000014.1 GCF_900177375.1 Desulfovibrio gilichinskyi
ATCCTGCCACACTTTTCTGGACAGTGAGTTAAGCCACAAAAATATTTTCCTGACAGTTGGTTTCAAATTCAGCAGGTGACTTCCAGCCATTGCTGGAATGACGTCTTCTGCGATTGTAGTAGGCCTCAATATATTGAAATAGAGCAATTTCCGTTTCATGTTTGTCTAAAAACCTTCTGTGATAGACCATTTGCGTTTTCAAAGTGTGGAAAAAGGACTCAGCAACCGCATTATCCCAGCAGTTGCCTCTTCGGCTCATACTTTGGATGCAACCATGTTTAGCGAGATGTTTTCTGAATTCTTGACTAGCATATTGCACTCCTTGGTCACTGTGAACCATCAGTCCCTTAGATGGTCTGCGCCGGACCAAAGCCTTATTGAAGGCACAAATTACTGAACTTCTTTCCAGAGAATCACTTAAATCCCAGCCAACAACAATTCGTGAAAATAAGTCTATAAAAACTGTAAGGTAGAACCATTTTAGGCCCACTTTTATGTACGTGATATCCGTTGCCCAAACCTTGTTCGGTCTGGATACGGAAAACTGGCGATTCAGCAGGTTGGGAGCTGCGGGTTCCTTGTGGGAGGAGTCAGTGGTAACCACAAATTTTCGTACAGTTTTACATTGAAGTCCCATAGCCTTCATCTTTCTTGCAACTCGTGTACGGCTGACTTTTTTGAACCTTTCCTCTGCATGTAAATCGCCCGTAATCATAGGGCTTCCTGCCATTTTGCCATGTTCAAGATATAGTTCTCGAATACGACTCTTCAATATTTTGTTTTCAATGGACCTCTTTGATTCAGGTCTTGATAGCCAACTATAAAAAACACTCCGAGAAACTTTGAGGGTTTGGCACATCTTCTTCACCGGAAAAATCGAGCGGTTCATTTTTATAAATTTGAATGTCATTTCGGTGCTCTGCTGAAGATGGCCAATGCTTTTTTTAGGATATCTCGTTCTGTTTCAGCGTCACGTAGTTTTTTCTCCAGCTCTTTTATTCTGCGTTTTTCATCGGTTAAAATCTCGTTTCCCTGACCGGAAAAGGCAATTCCTCTGTTACGAGAAAACTCTCGTCGCCAGCGGTAAAGTATGGCGTAAGAAATTCCAAGGCTTTCTGCCACTTCAGAATGTGTACGAGACGGATCTTCACTTAAAAGAACTGCATTGCGCTTAAACTCTGGATCATAAGTTCGACGTTTGGGCTTGGTCATTTACTTCTCCTGTAAAAGTCAGGATAGTTACTTAACCGTGTGTCCGCAAATCTATAGCAGGATCA